>JBHELN010000441.1:0-9825 GCA_046263115.1 Pseudonocardiaceae bacterium
GAGGCGCGGGGCGTGGAGCTGCACACCGGTAAGGCTCACGCTGCCGTGCACCCCTGCGCGCCGACCAATCGAACCTGACCGTGTGTGCGCAGCGGGCCGGCTCCGGTGGATCGATCGGCGCGGGGCAGTGATCGGCGCGCCTCCAGGTCGCCGAGTACTTCGATACCGTCGGCGGCCAAGGCGACCGGCACGGGGGATGGCTGATCGCTGTCATCGGTACGCTGCTCGACCGGGCTGCCCAGAGTCGCGCCGGACAGCCGCAGGTGGCCGCCAACTCGCGCATTCATCAGCCGGATGGTGCCCATTGCGGTGAAACCCGCGTCGAGCACCAGGTTCCCGTTCACCCTGAGACGATCGGCCAGCAGTGCCGCACTGGGGTCGGCGCTGCCGCGGGGCAGCACGAGCACCGCGGGATCGTCCGGATTAGTGGTGCCTTGTAGCGCCGCACCGGAGAACACTGCGTTGCCCGCGATGGAAGCCCCGGCCGGTACCAGCCGGCCCTGGCTGCTCAATCCACGGTCGCAACGCAGGTTGCCGCCGATCTGCACTCCAGAGGCCTCCAGCGCGTCGCCGCCAGGTCAGGATAGCTGCGCGCCCGCAAGTCGACGTTGCCGTCCACCCGGGCACCGGACAGTCGGGCCTCGCCCGCCACCTGCAGCCGCCGAGCGTCGAGCACGCCGCGAACCGCCAGGCGCACCCCGACCAGGGCGTGACCGCCAGGGGTGTGCAGGCTGGTGCCGATCAGTCGCAGTGGTCCCTCGATCCGGCGTCCGGCAGCACAATCGGCCCCGTGACGTGCAGTTCTCCAGCGCGAGCTCGCTACGCACTTAGACGTTCGGCGCCTGCAGGCGGGGCAACGTGCAACACATCAGGCGCCAACCGGCCAGCTGCGCCGCGTAGAGGTCGATCGGACCATCGAAGGTGCAGTCGGTCAGCTCGACCAGTGCGGTGACCGTTGCACCGGGCAGCGCCAGCGGACCGTGGACAACCGCGCTGGCCAGCCGCAGGGCGGGTATGTCGCCTTCGGTGCGCGGCGGTGTTGCCGCGAGCAAGCTCGCGAGCAGTGTGCCAGCTACCTCGGCGCAGGAGAGGTCGAGCATCGCGCCGGTGGCGAACGCCCGCCGTATCTCGTCGGCTGGGGCGGTGTTGTGAGTCACCGGCGCCCTCCCAGCCGGGATGGTACGGCGCGCGCCGCCCCCACAACGCAAGATGGGGCGATGAGCTTTCGTTCGGAAGCCTCCATGGTCGACCAGGGTGCTCACCCTGATCGTTGGCGCGCACTGGCGGTCACCCAGCTGGCAGGTTTCATGAGCCTGCTGGACGTCAGCATCGTCAACGTCGCGCTGCCTTCCATTCAGCAGGGACTGGGCGCGTCGGTGGCGCAGGTGCAGTGGGTGGTATCCGGTTACGCGCTCACCTTCGGGCTGGTGTTGGTGGCCGGCGGCCGGCTGGGTGACGCCTTGGGCCGGCGGCGGATGTTCCTCGTGGCCCTCACAGGTTTCGTGTTGACCAGCGCGCTGTGCGGAGCCGCGCCCAGCGCCGAGCTGCTGGTTGCCGCCCGGCTGCTGCAGGGCCTCGCCGCTGGGATGCTCACCCCACAGAACTCGGGACTGATTCAGGTGCTGTTCCGCGGCGCAGAGCGGGGCAGGGCGTTTGGCATCTTCGGCGCCACCGTCGGGCTGTCCACAGCCGTCGGGCCGGTGGTTGGCGGTTTCATCCTGAGCGCGGCGGGGGAGCAGGAGGGTTGGCGGTGGGTCTTCTACGTCAATGTTCCGATAGGCCTAGTCGCGTTGGTCGCGGCGTGGCGGCTGGTGCCGGTCCGGCCGCGCAGCGGCACGCCGGTGAGAGCCCACCTCGACGTGGTCGGCGCGCTGCTGCTGGGCGGCAGTGTGCTGTGCTGGTTGCTGCCCCTGGTGCAGGCCGACACCGGTGGACTTCGCCGGCTGTGGTGGCTATTTGCGCTGGCGCCGGTGATGGTCGTGCTGTTCATCGGCTGGGAGCACCGGATGGTGCGGCGCCATCGCCCGCCATTGCTCGATACCCGGCTGCTGTCCGCCACGCCGGGCTACCCGGCGGGGGCTGCGCTCGGGCTGGTGTTTTTTGTGGGCTTCAGCGGGATCTGGCTGGTGTTCGCGCTGTATTTCCAGCGTGGCTTAGGGTTCACGCCGCTGGAGTCCGGGCTGGCGGTGACGCCGTTCGCGCTCGGTTCAGCGGTGTCAGCCGCGGTTGCCGGGCGGTTGGTGACCAGGTATGGACGCCGCTTGACGGTGGCGGGCTTGGTCAGCGTCGCGGTGGGATTGACGGCCACCGCCGTGGTGCTCTACGCCGCGCCCGCCGGCTCGGCGGGGTGGATGGCGGCGCTACCGCTGCTTGTCGGCGGTATCGGCGGCGGTGCGGTGATCTCCCCGAACATCACGTTAACCTTGGAGTGCGTGCCACCCGAGATGGGCGGCGCCGCGGCGGGTGCGCTGCAGACCGGCCAGCGGATCGGATCGGCGGTCGGAACGGCAACCCTGGCGGCCGTGTTCTACGGGGTACTGGCGCACCGCAGCGAGCATCACTACCACACCGCTATCGCCGCAGCGCTGCTCACCGGTACCGCGTTCGTGTGCCTGGCTCTGCTCATCGCGGCGGTCGAACTCCGCTTACGCAACCGCCGCGCTTCACTCGCCGCAACCCACGATGCCAGCGTCGCCCAGGCGGACGTCCACCGAATCTGAGCCCGCTGAAGGCGCGGAGTCGGCCTAGGATTGGCGGCGATGGCGCAGAACCGGGTGCGGGTCGGCGGGCCGTACTTTGAGGATCTCGCTCGCGGGCAGGTGTACGCCGACGCTCCGGGCCTGACCCTGACATCAGGGCTCGCCTCGCTGCACCAGGCGTTATCCGGTGATCGACTGCGGCTACCGCTGGATCACGAGCTGTCCGCAGCGGTCACCGACCGTGCTGAGCCATTGGCCCATCCCACGCTCGTCTGCCACGTCGCGATCGGCCAGACTACGGCGCCGTCGCAGCGGGTCCGCGGCAACCTGTTCTACCGCGGGCTGCGGCTACTGCGACCGGTCCATCTGGGGGACACGTTGCGTACCCGCACCGAGGTCGTCGCACTGCGGCAGAACCGTACGAAACCAGGGCGAGCGCCGACCGGTCTCGCCGTGCTGCGGGTGCAGGTCAGCAACCAGCATGAAGAGCCAGTCCTCGACTACTGGCGCTGCCCGATGATCCCGCTGCGCGATCCTGCGGCCGAGACCGGCCACGCCGACAGCTTCGACGACATCCCCGCCGACGCTCGACCCGTCGACGACCTGCCGTGGGGTTGGCGACTCGGCGCCTTCCGGCCCACCGAGACCGAACCCGGCACGGTCTACGACATCGAAGTGCGCGACACCGTGACCGGCGCACCCGAGCTGGCCAGAGCCACCCTCAACCTCGCGGCCACCCACACCGATCCTGGCGCGTCGGTTTACGGGCGTCGCCTGGTCTACGGCGGCCACACCATTTCGATCGCCGGGGCGCACGCCAGCCGCGCGCTGCCCGACCTGGTGACGATCGTGGCCTGGCGCAGCTGCGACCACACCGGCCCGGTGTTCGAGGGTGATGTGTTGCGCACCGAGCTGCACGTCGAGGCGGTCCACCCCCGTGATGGTTACCAGCTGATCGACCTACGAGCCGTGGTCCACGCCTGTCCAGCGGAAGAAGCCGGCGATCCGAGCGCGGCGGACAAGTCGGTGCTGGACTGGCGATTCGTCGCGCTGGCTCGGTAACGAGAGGTGGGCATGACCGGGATCCTGGCGGGGATGCGGGTGGTGGAGGGTTCCGCTTTCGTAGCGGCGCCGCTGGGCGGGATGACCCTGGCCCAACTCGGCGCGGACGTCATCCGGTTCGACCCGATCGGCGGCGGCTTGGACGCCCACCGTTGGCCGGTCACCGCGGAGGGTAAGAGCCTGTTCTGGGCCGGTTTGAACAAGGGCAAGCGCTCGATTGCGGTCGACATGCGGTCGCCGCACGGCAGGGAGCTGCTCACAGACCTCATCACTGCGCCCGGTGACGATGCGGGGTTGTTCCTGACGAACTTCCCCGCCGCGGGCTGGTTGGACTACACCGCCCTCGCCTCCCGGCGCCCGGACCTGATCATGGTCAACATCGTGGGCAACCCCGATGGCTCGTCCGCCGTCGACTACACGATTAACCCCGCCACCGGCTTCTCGTGGACCACCGGGCCGGATGCCTTGTCCACCCCGGTTAACCACCTGCTACCGGCCTGGGACGTGATTACCGGCACGTTGGCCGCGACCGGCCTGCTAGCCGCCGAGCGCAAGCGGCGGATCGCCGGAACCGGCCAGTTCATCCGATTGGCCCTCGCTGACGTGGCCATGGCTACGGTCGGGCATCTGGGCTACCTCGCCGAAGTGCAGGTCAACCAGACTGAGCGCCCCAGGTACGGCAACTACTTGTACGGCGCGTTCGGGTGTGACTTCGCCACCAAGGACGGCAAGCGGGTCATGGTAGTCGGGCTGACACCGCGGCAGTGGCGCAGCCTGGTGGCGGCGGTCGGGATCGGTGACGCCTGCGTGCAGGTCGAGAAGCTGCTCAGGGTCGACCTCGCCAAGGAGGGCGACCGGTTCGCCGCCCGCCATGTGATCGCCGCGCTCATCGAGCCGTGGGTCGGTAGCCGCACGCTTCCCGAGGTCGGCGAGATCTTCGACGCGCACGGTGTGTGCTGGGGGCCCTACCAGACTTTCGCTGAACTCGTCTCCAACGATTCGCGCTGCTCCCCGTCCAACCCGATGTTCGCCGAAGTGGACCAGCCAGGCATCGGCACCTATCTCATGCCCGGCTCGCCGCTCGAATTCTCCGCCGCGGACCGGGTCCCGCCGGGGCCGGCGCCGCAACTCGGCCAGCACACCGACGAGATCCTTGCCGGCATCCTCGGACTGTCAGCCGCCGAGATCGGTCGGTTGCATGACGACGGTGTCGTCACCGGCGTCATCGCTAATTAAGTCTGGCGCATAAAGTCGGCGTGTGGTGGGAATTCCAACGCGTCCGCTTGCGTCCATCCCTGGAAAGGGACTCGCCAGATGTTCTTCTTTTTCTCGAACCGATTGGGCTGCTTTGGTTCCTTGCTGTTATCGGCCGTGGTCACCATCGTACTGATTTTGATCTTCACGCGGTGAGGCCGATGCGCTGGCAAAGCGGTCGGGACCATCGATGCTACTGTGCTGCACCCTGCTCGGTTGGACCCTGCTTGGTTGGACCCTGCTCAGTTGGACCCTGCTCGCCGAGGCGCTGCTTGATTATCTCCTCGCCCTTGTCGATCTGTCCTGAGTACTTACCGCCAGTCTTCTGGTCGGCTAGATCTCCCAGCTTGTCCAAGCCCTCCTCGACCTTGTCCGGGTGCTGACGGGCGAAATCTCGCGCCTTCTGTGTCAGCTCGTTGAACGCGTCACCGATACCCACGAGTTCTCCTCTCGTCGCGTCCACCAGGTCCATGCCGGCTACCCGGCACGGGTCGGTAACCCACGCAGCACGACCGAAATTTACCCGGCTGGGGCATGGCGTGGCGAGTTCACGCGGGAGGGTTCGCGCAGCTCGGCTTCAAAATCGCCTGCACCTGAGGATCGTTGATGGTGCGCTGGGTCACGAAGGTGACGCCGGTGTCTTCGCTCGATGCCAGCTGGCCGGTGCGTACCGTCTTCACCATCGCGTTGACCGAGTCGAAGCCCATCCGGAACGGGTTCTGCACCACCAGCGCGGTGATTGCGCCTGCCGTGACGCCCTTGACCTCGTCCGGTGATGCGTCCCACCCGATGAGTTTGATCTTCCCAGCCTTGCCTGCTTGGTTCAGCGCGTTGGTGGCCCCGACCACCCCTGGCTCGTTCGCCGCGAAGATCCCGTCCAGCGCGGGGTTGGCGGTCAAAATGTTCTCAGTGACCGAGAGTGCGGTGTTGGGGTCGCTGTTGCTGGACTGCTCGGCCACCAGCGACAGGTTCGGGTGCTTCGCGAGTCCTTCTTTGAAGCCCTTGGTGCGTTGGTCGTTGGTCACCGTCCCGGGTTGGAAGGGGATGAATGCGACCTTGTGATCACCTGGTCCCAGCGCATCAGCGAGCAGGTCGGCCGCCTTCTGGGCGGCTGCGATGTTGTCCGTGGCGAACACCGGCACCTTGTCCGGTTGCGGGTTCGTTCCGGAGTCAATATTGATCACTGGCACGCTGCGGCTCAGCGCATCTTGGGTGACCTGGGCGAGGACTTTGGCGTCGGTGGCCGCATAGACCAGCCCGTCCACCTGCCGGGTCAAGAAGTTCTGCAGCAGGTTGACCTGGCCTGTGACGTCGGTCTCCGCGGTTACTCCATCCCACTGGAGCTTCACGTCGGTCATCTTCGACGCCGCGCACTGCGCGCCCTTGCGGACGCTGTCCCAGAAGTCGAATCCGACTGCTTTGGGAACAACGGCGAGGGTGATGGGGCCGCTGGCCTTGATCTTCGAGCCTCCGCCGGCGCCCGAACCGGGCACGTTGACCGCTGAACAAGCCGAGGTCAGCACGATGACAGCGGCTGCGCAGGCCGCTGACACCGAGAGCCTGGTACGCATGGCACTTGCCTTTCTGGTGAGGGTCCTCGTGACATCTCTCATCGGGGGGATGCGGCCCGCCGCCGCCGGTAGTGGTCCCAGTACACAGCAATCCAAATAATCACGCCGATGATGACCTGCTGGTAAAAAGTATTGATGTCCAAGAGCACGGACCCATTGCGGATCAAGGCAATCAACAAAGCGCCGAGCAGGGTTCCGATGACCGTTCCTTCACCGCCGAACAGGCTGGCGCCGCCGATCACGGTAGCTGCGATCACGTCGAGCTCGAGTCCGATGCCAAAGTTCGGTTGGCCTGAGTCGACCCGCGACGCGGCAATCATCCCGGCGACACCAGCCAGAGTGCCGGAAATGATGTAGACGATCGAGAGGTAACGCTTGACGGGAATCCCGGACAGTCGTGCGGCTTCGATATTTGAACCCATGGCGTACGCGTACCGTCCGAGTTTGGTCCGGGTGAGGACGAAGTGGCCGGCTAGCGCCACGATGACCAGAGCCAGAATGGGGAGTGGTAGCGCGCCGAGCCTTCCCTGGCCGAGCAGCTTGAACTCCGGTGGGGCACCGGAGACGGCGACAGAACCGGTCACGATATACACCAGCCCGCGGGCCACGCTGAGCATGCCCAGCGTCGCGATGAACGGTGCCATTCCCGCCTGCGTCACCAGCACGCCGTTGACCACACCGGCGGCGGCTCCGGTCGCCGCGCCGCTGACGATGGCCAACGGCACCGGGACGCCGTACTGCACCACCAGCAGCGCGCCGAGCACACCGGACAGAGCTGCCACCGAGCCAACGGACAGATCGATCCCAGCAGTGATGATCACGATGGTCATGCCGATCGCGATGATCGCCACCACCGCTGACTGGACGCCGATATTGATCAAGTTGTTTGCGCTGATGAAGGCGTCGGACGCGAATGACAGGTAAATGAAGAGCACCACCACGGCGCCGGCAGCGGCGAGCTGGGATACCGCGGAACGGATGCGGTCGCGCCACGCAGCGGGCGACGCAACACTGCGCCATTGCGATCCCATCATTGCCGCCTCCCCCCTGTCAGCGCTGCGACCTGTCGCCGGCTCCGGTAGCCAACTGCATGATCCGCTCTTCGGAGAACTGTTCACGGGCCAGCTCACCCGCGATCCGTCCGGTGCGTAAGACGACGATTCGATCACACATGTTGAGCAGCTCCGGGAGGTAAGAGCTGATGAGAACGATCCCGCGTCCTTCGGCGGCCAGCCGACCGATCAGATCGAAGATCTCGGCTTTGGCGGCCACATCGATGCCGCGCGCCGGCTCGTCGAAGAAGAGCACCTGGCTGCGGGTCTCCAGCCACTTCGCCACCACGACCTTCTGCTGGTTACCGCCGGACAGAATCCGGACCAGGCTTTTGATCGACGGTGTCTTGATGCGCAGCTGGTCTCGCCGTGCCACCGCGATCTTTCGCTCCGCGCGCAGGTTGATGATGCCGAAGTGCAGTGGGACCTGCGCCAGGGTGATGTTCTGATCGATCGGGAGCGCCATGGCGAGCCCCTCGACCTGGCGATCCTCTGTCAGGTAGCCGAGTCCGGCCTCGATGCCATGCTGGGCTGAGCGGATGTGGACCTCGCGCCCGCGCAGAAAAACGCGCCCGGCGTCGGGAATGTCCGCGCCGAAGATGGCCCGTGCGAGCTCGGTACGGCCGGCACCGACCAAACCGGCGAACCCGACGATCTCGCCGGCCCGCACCTCGACACTGCATTTCACGAGGTCGACGGCCTTGCCCCGCCGGCAGATACCGTCTGCTCTGAGCAGCACCTCTCCAATCTCCACCGTCGGTTTCGGGTAGAGGTTGTCGATCTCCCGACCGACCATGAGCTGGATCAGGCGCTGCGGTGACGCCGCTGCGGGCAGTGTCTGGACGACCCTGCCATCACGCAGGACGGTGACCCGGTCGGCAAGGTGCGCCACCTCCTCCAGCCGATGGGAGATGTACACGATCGCGATACCGCGCGCCTTCAGCTCCCCGATCAGCCTGAATAAATCCCCGATCTCGGCCTCGGTGAGCATTGCGGTCGGCTCATCCATGATCACCATTCGGGGGTCGACGCCCGAAGACCTTGCAGTCAGTGCCTTCGCGATCTCGACTCGCTGGCGATCCGCGATCGGCAGCGTGCCCACCAGGCGGTCCGGATCCACCGCGAGGTTCACCCGGGTCAGCAACTCGCCGGCGCGCCTGCGGTCGACTCGGCGAGACAGCACTCCCCACCGGCTCGACTCGTCGCCGAGGAACAGGTTCTCCGCCACCGACAGGTGCGGGGCGAGTGCCAGCTCCTGGTGCACCATCGACACGCCCAGCACCTGCTGGGCGAAACGCGGACCACGGAAGGCGACCGGCTTACCCTCGACGAGAACAGCACCCTCATCCGGTTGCTCGACTTGTGACAGCAGCTTCATCAAGGTCGACTTGCCGGCACCGTTCTCGCCGACGACGACGTGCACCTCGCCGGGCAGCACCGTCAAGCTGACCCGGTCGACGGCGAGCACGCCCGGATATCGCTTGGAGACATCGCGCATCTCCAACACCGGCTCGACAGTCATGGGCGCGGGCACGAGCGCCGTGCCATCATCAGTCGATCCGAGCCGTTTCTGGTTCGAGCCGCTCGCCCAGATATTCGATCCAGGCGGTCTTCATGCACGGGTAGTGCTTGCTCGCCTCAGCGAGATCCATGAATCCCGTAATGGTGCTCTCGAAGAATGCAGCCAGCTGCGAGCTAGCGATCTGACCGGACTCGTCGAACGCCTGATGAGCCTGCGCGAGGGAGAACATATCCGGGTAGATTCGCGCCCCGAGGTGCTCCAACGGTATTCGCAGCGCCCATAATCCGCGGTTACCGCCGCTCATGGACGGCGATGCCGACATGACCATGCCGTGCCGCTGATGAAACGGTTGCGGCCGGTACCGTGACACCCAGTCGATCGCATTCTTCAGGCCGCCCGGCATGGATGCGTTGTACTCCGGCGCGGCGATGACGAACGCATCCGCGGCTTCCAGCCGTTGCCGCAGCTGCGCCGGGCCGTCCGGGATGCCGGCACTGTCTTGAGCATCCTGGCTGTAGCTCGGTGCGTCGAACTCGGCCAACGTGGCGACATCCACGCTGCCGCCGTTTCGCTCGATCGTGCGGGCAGCCAACCTGGCCAGGCGCGTGTTCAGCGATTCCGTACGCAGCGACCCGGACAGCACCAGAACGCGCACTCGCCTGCGC
>JBHELN010000442.1:0-8071 GCA_046263115.1 Pseudonocardiaceae bacterium
GCCTGCGGACCCGAACTCGGTGTCGCCGCCACCAAGTCCTTCACCGCCCAGGTCATCGCCGGCTCACTCTTCGCCCTCAGCGTGGGCGCCGCTCGGGCCACGGTCGACCCCGACCAGTTGCAGCAATGGGTCGATATTCTCATCGGCCTACCCGACAGGATGGCGGCCAGCGAGGCACTCGCCCGGCCTGTGGCCGCCCGGCTCGCTACCGAGCTGGCCGATCGTCCAGGGTGGATCTACGTGTCGCGTGGCGCCGGTGTGCCTTACGCCTACGAAGGCGCGCTGAAACTGAAGGAACTCGCCTACCGCTGGGTTGAGGCGCTGCCGGCCGGCGAACTCAAACACGGTCCCATCGCACTCGTCCAGGCCGGCACGCCAGTCGTTCTCATCCAGGCCCAGCCGGCGCCCCGCCTGGCGGTCAACGCTTGCGAACTGGCCAGCCGCGGCGCGCAGATCATCACGGTCGGCGGTACAGACGCTGTGCTCCCGGCAGTTCTTCCGTCCATCGAGCCGCCTTGGGGACCGCTGGAGGCCACCGTCGCGCTGCAGCACCTGGCGCGTGAGATGGCCAGTGCGCTGGGCCACGATGTCGACCGACCCCGAAACCTTGCCAAGTCGGTGACCGTCGAATGAACGAACAGCTTGCGACCGGCCGCTCAGTCACGGGAGATCAGTCGCGTCGGCGGGGGCGATGCTGGTGGGCGGGACCATACCGGTGTCACCGAATTGCAGGACCACCATGATGAACCGCACCGGTGCGGCGGACTCGTTGGCGTAGCGGTGCGGGGCGTGTGCTTCGAAGACGACCGTGTCGTCGACGCCCAGTACCCGGCGTTCATCCCCAACGTGCAGCGCCAGTACTCCGTCGAGCACGAAGAGCACCTCGATGGTCCCCCGCGGGTGCGCCTCGCCGTCGAAGGCGTCGGCGGCTTGCAGCGTCCAGTCCCACAGCTCCACCAGGTCGGGCGGGTCGGTGCCGATCCGGAACAGGGCACGGCTGCCCGCAGCGCTATTCCACAGCACCGCAGCGTCGGCCGCGGCCCGGACCGTGACGCGCGGCGCCGAGTCGGCGCTGACCAGCGAGGCGACGCCCACCTGCAGCGCCGCAGCGAGATTGCACAGGGTGGCCATGCTCGGGTTGCCCCGCGCGGATTCCACCTGGATGACAGTGCCGCGGCTGACCCCGGACGCAGCGGCCAGCGCATCGATGGTCATGCGGCGTTGCTGGCGCAACGCGCGGACATTCCGGCCCACCGCCGCGGCGACCTCTGCGGGATCCTGCACTCGGTCCAGTATGCCGCACTAGGCAGTTGATCCTGTTGAACCCACGCATGGTCACACGCTAGAGTTCAATTAACTGACCTGAAAGTTCAGCATAGTAGGTTATTGGAGTCGGGATGACGGTTCAGCTCGCGCTTCCCGCGGCCGTCGGTTTTGGCGTTGCCGATTTCGCGGGAGGCCTGGCGACCCGACGGACCTCCGGCACGCTGGCTGTTATCGCCGTCGCGCAGTTCGCCGGAGCGGCGGCGCTGTTACCAGCCTTGATACTCATGCCAGGCCGTCCCTCGGCGGCCGCAGCGAGTATCGGCGCGGTGGCCGGCCTGGCGGGCTCTTCCGGCCTGGTGTGGTATTTCCGGGGGCTCGCCCGCGGACCGATGGGCGTGGTGGCGCCGCTGTCCGCGCTCACCAGCGCGGGGCTGCCGCTCGTGGTGGGCGTTACCGCCGGGGAAAGCACCGGGCCGGTGACTGTCTGTGGCGTGGCGGTCGCTCTGCTGGCGATCGCACTGGCCACCGCAGGAACCCGCCGGGATCGGCATGCGACCGGCGGGCTGCTGCTCGGGATCGGGTCCGGCGTCGGGTTCGGGCTGTTCTTCGTCGCACTGAACGCGACACCACCGGACTCCGGGCTGTGGCCACTGCTGGCGGCCAAGGTGGGGTCCGTGGTGGTCTTCGGCTCGCTGCTGTTGGCACGCCGCAGTTCGAGCGAGGCGACCGGGACGCGTGTCGGCCTGATCCTGCTCAGTGGAACGGCGGACATGGTGGCCAACGTGCTGTTCCTGCTGGCAACCCGGGGAGGCGCGCTGAGCGTCAGCGCCGTGCTCGTCTCGCTCTACCCCGTGGTGGTCGTCGTCTTGGCCCGGTTCGTGCTGCGGGAGCGGCTCAGCTGGCTGCAAGCGACCAGTGTGGCGCTCGCGCTCACGGCGAGTGCGCTGCTGTCGGGCTAGTCCGGCGGACCGGGCGCCAGGGTCACCGTCGCGGAGTGCCGGTCATTCGACGGATCGGCCCAGACCACCTCAACGCGGCCCACAGGCGCTGCGGGTGCCGTTTCGGCTGCGGAGCCGGCGGAGGCCAGTGACCGCCAAGCGGGGATGTCACGGCGGCGACCCTGCCCGGTGAACGTGAACTACGGATGTCCGGCAGTCGACCAGCAGATCGCAACGAACCCGACTAAGGACGGCCGGATAATCGCGATGAGCCGATCTCCTCACGGCGAGCACTGGCGCCGCGCGTGGCATGGCCACTGCCGTGGCGAGAGCGTGCCGAGGTCGGCGGGACAAACGCACCCGAGGTCGGCGCCGACGCCACACCATCTTTGCGTCTCCTCTCCCGGCCACTTATCCAGAACAGACCGGCAATGCCTAAGACCACACAGGCTATTCCTATGATGAGCAGGACAATAGCCAGCGCCAGCGTTTGTAAGATAGCGGCCAATGTAGCGATCCTCTCGTGTTCACGAGATGGCAATTGGACAATGTAGAAACGCGGTGTCGTTTTACATCGCCCGTGGTCACTGTAGCCGGGCGGGGAAAATCATTCGCCGGCTCGACCCCTTCTGTTCATGCCGGGGACATGACGTTGCCCGGCGGATTCGTATACGCCGGGGAGCGTCATGAGCCGGTAGGTCGGTGGTGGATCAATGTTGCGCTTGGCTAGATGTTCCGAGGATCGTTGCGGCGGTGATGACCAGCAGGATGCCCTCGACGACGAGGCTGAGGACTCCGAGCGGCTCGGCCCAGTTACCGATGTCATCGCGGTAGTCGGGCAGCCCGGGTCCGCGGGAGAGCACGTAGCCGAGGATCGGTCCGGCTGCCACTCCGAGCGACAGTATCCAACCCCTTTTTGCGAAATTCGTCAGCAGCAGCCCCGCGGCTAGGACGCCGGCGACTTCGAGAAGGTAATAAAGAATTTGGACGTATTCCGGATCTTTTGCTCCGGGTACGCCACCTTGGTCTATGATGTGAATCGCTGCGATGGCCAAGCATCCCAGGGCGCCCACGGCACGTAGAATCACGCTGCTTCCCGCCCGGCCCGGAGCGGTAGTCGACTGCAACATACCTCGCCAATCCTCTCTTCGCGATGGTGCGCACCGGCGGTGCTAATCGAGCATTGCCACCTATTCATTGGGTGCGCATCCCGCGATGCACACCGCAATGGCACCACCGGGCACCGCCACTGGGTTGACCACGAGGGCCGGACCCATCCATACGCTAGGCTCACGACCAAAGTCCGAAAAAGGGCCATCAGGGTGGCTGGACAATGCTCGGACGGCAGGTGCGTACTGCCTTTTAATGGTTGCCAAACCTAACTGATATCGGATTCCTTGGGCTCGATCGGGCCGTCTGTACGGCGTGGTGTGGCAAGGATCCAGCGCGGGTCGCGCCGCGGAACCGAGGTGCCGGCACGGTTGGTGCCGGCACCTCGACGGTGCTGGTCACCGTGGACCGGCCGGGCCGACGTCGATGCGGTTGGCAGTGATAGTGCCGTCGCTACCGAGCTGGCCGCCCACCACGATGGTCTGGCCGGGCTTCAGGTCGGCCACCGTGCCCTGACTGCGCACGGTGACGGCCACATTGGGAGCCGCGGTGACGGTGACCTTGCGGCCGTTACGGGTGGTCAGCGTGATCGTCGACCCGTTGACTGTGTCGATGGTGCCTACGGCCCCGCGGCCCCTCCGGCCGTGCCCGCGGAAACCGCCGAACCCCCCAGGACCGCCGTCGAACGCCCCTTGGGTGGCCGGACCCACTCTGGCCGCCCGTGTCGTGACGCCCTGGTGGCCAAGCAGGTAGCCGATCCCGCCGCCAATGAGCAGCAACACTACTGCCGCGGCGGCCAGTAGCAAGATCACCGTGCGGCGGGGCCGAGCACCGCGGGAGGGCTCGGGTGGCGGCGCGGCGAGCTGCGCGGTCGGTTCGTCGGGTGGTGGGTTCTGGTTCATCGGATGTCCTCCCTCTGGTGTGCGGGTGAAACAGGCTGGATCAACGCGGCCATCGCGGGGGTCATCGCCGTGGTGCCGTCCGGACGGACGAGCAGTGCGGCGTGCGAGTCGAGGCCGCCGAGCCAGTCGAGACTTTCGGAACCGCGCACGAACGCGGCGGTAGCCAGCACGTCGGCCCAGGTCAGGGAGGGACCGCTGACCGTGACGGAGAGCAGGCCACCGGCCGGGCGGCCGGTGCGCGGGTCGATGATGTGCGCACCCCGACGCGCGCTGCCCGAGGTGGCGACGCCGCCACCGGTCAGCGGCAGCACGCCGAGCAGGCCGCCGCCGGGACGCGGGTCCTCGACGCCGATCCGCCATCCGACGCCGCTGCGCGACTCCAGCGCGATGTCGCCCCCAGCGTTGATGTAGTAGTCGCCATCGAAGCACTCGCCGATCCGGCGGGCCGCACGCTCCACAGCCCAGCCCTTGACCAGCCCCGATGGGTCCAGGACGTAGCCGCCGCCGGGTGCGGGCAGCAGCGGGTCGAAGGCGCCACCGGTGACCGCGTGGGCTTGCTCGCATAGCGCGAGCACCTCGCCGATGAGCGGGTCGCACTCGGTGACGGCCAGCTCCCCCGCGGCAAGCCGGCTGATCTGGCTGCCCGGCCGGTAGGTGCTGAACAGGGCATCGATGCGGTGCAGCTGCGCGAACACCTCATCCAGGAACGCCGGCCGCCATGGGGGAAGCGTGCCGCCGCGCAGGTGGATGCTCACCGGCAGTCCCATCACCTGCTCCACCCAGGCACCGCGCGGGACGTTCATGACAGGTGCGCCTGATCGATCGCCGACTGCAGCGAGTCGAGGTACCCCCCGCTGGTCCCGGTAGCGCCGGTGACCCCGTCGATGTGCGCGCTCTGCGCGGCGACGGCCTGCCGGTCGAGGATCGGCACCGCGTAGGCGCTGATCTGCCGGTCCCGGTGGTTGGCGCCGGGTGCCTGCACGGCTTGGGCCGCGGCGATCTTGCCGCCCAGGATGGTCAGCTGGACCTGTACGATCCCGTAGCGGGTACTGATCGCAGAGCCGGTGACGGTGGTGCCGCCCGTCGCGGCCACGTCGGCAACCCCGGCGTTGGGTGCCGACGGGGAGTTGACCGCGGCGGGCGGGCTGGCCAGAGACGTCCCGAAGCTGGTGGGGTAGCGCAGCAGCAGCACCAGCATGGCGATGGTGCCGAGCACGGTGAGCGAGATGCGACGCATGATCGTCAGGGCTCCAGCCAGGTGAACTGCTCGGTATGCACCTGCGATGCGGGCACCCCGGCCCATTCGAGGCTGGCGCGCAGCGCGCCGGTCCACGGCGCCGGGCCGCACAGGAACACGTCGTGGCCGGCCAGGTCGGGCACCAGGCGGCGCAGCACCTCGGCGCCACCCGGGCCGGTCAGCTGCGTCGGTAGCCACGCCGCGCTGCCCGTCGCTCGCGGGCCCTCCAGGTAGCACAGCCGGACGCCGCGGGCAGCAGCGATGACCTCCAGTTCACGGCCGAACAGCGCCCGTGCCCGCGAGGTGACCCGGTACAACAGGGTGATCTCGCCGGGGGCGGCGGTCAGCTCGTCAAGTAGGGCACGCAGCGGGGTGATGCCCACACCAGCGGCGGCGAGCAGCACCCGGGAACGCTTGCGGCGCGCGCCGGTGAGCACCCCGTACGGGCCCTCGATGAGTACCCGGGTACCAGGGCGCAGCCGGGCCAGCCGCCCGCTGCCGTCGACATCCTTGACCGTGATCCGCAGCCAATCGGAGCGCGGCGCCGCGGACAGCGAGTACGGGTGCGCGCGGCTCCAGCCCGGCCCGTCGAGGAACCGCCAGCAGAAGAACTGCCCCGCCGTGACCGGCAGCCGGAGCAGGTTGCGGCCGGTGAAGTACACCGACACCACCCCGGGCGCCTCGACTACGACCGCCGAGACGCGCAGCTGGTGGTACAGCGTGCGCCACGCCGGCAGGCCGAGCCGGCAGACCAGCACCGCGCCGACGGTGAGCAGGTAGGCGCACCACCAGTAGGCCCGCGCGACGGGCGAGGACGTGAACTCGTTGCCGTTCCACAACTGGTGCGGCAGCGCGAGCCCGACGCCGAGGTACGCGTACAGGTGGATGAGGTGCCACGACTCGTAGCGCAGCCGGCGCCCGGCGGCCAGGACAGACAACGCGACCACGACAACCAGCGCTGCGGTCCCGGCCGCGGCCAGCAGCATTCCCGGCGCGGTGGTGACCAGCTGCCACGCCTCGTTCAGCGCGCCACTGCTGTCGGCGGCGGCGTAACCGACCGTGATCAGCCCGATGTGCGCGATCATCAGCCAGAACGAGGTGAAACCCACGGTGCGATGCCGGCGGGCCAGCATGTCCTGCCCGAAGCTGCGCTCCACCCAGGGAATCCGGGCCATCAGCAGCACCTGGACCAGCAGCAGGTCGGAGGCCACCAGCCCGGTCAGGCGGCCCAGCGAGGTGAGCGGTGCGGTGCTCAAATCCGGCAGGCCACCACCGGCCACCCACAATCCGGCGGCGACGACCAGTGAGCCCGCCGCCAGCCCGATCGCCGCCCGCGCCCACCACGCGCGGGGTGGCGACGGGGCGAGCCTCACGCCCGAGCCTGGGTGCAGGCGGGAAAGGTAGCTGGCTGGTGCGGTCACGATGGTCACTTTCGCCGACCACCTTGGAGGCAGGCTGCCAGTTTCCTCCGGGTTCGCTGTGAATGACCGCGGCCGCGGGCGTCCCGGCATTCCCAGGTACTTCACAGCCAACGTCCAGCAGTGTGGGAGGCTCGCCGCCCACACTGATATTCAGGAGGTGGTGTGCGTGGCCACAGCAAGTCCCGAGGCCCGGCTGCTCGTCGTCGATGACGAGCCCAACATCGTCGAGCTACTGTCAGCCAGCCTGCGCTTCGTCGGCTTCGAGGTGGCCACCGCCACCGACGGTGTGGAGGCGATGAAGCAAGCCCGGCGAGGGCGCCCAGACTTGCTGGTTCTCGACGTGATGATGCCCGGCATGGATGGCTTCGACATGGTGCGCAGGCTGCGCAGCGAGGGTCTGCAGATGCCCGTGCTTTTCCTCACCGCGCGTGACGCCACCGTCGACCGGATCACCGGCCTGACGCTGGGCGGGGACGACTACGTGACCAAACCGTTCAGCCTCGAGGAGGTGATCGCCCGGATCAGGGCGATCCTGCGGCGCGCTGGATCTGCGACGGATCACGCCAGCGCGCAGCTGTGTTTCGCCGACATCGAGCTCGATGACGACACCCACGAAGTGCGCAAGGCCGGCGAGCTGGTCGAGCTGTCGCCGACCGAGTTCAAGCTGCTGCACTACTTCATGCGCAATCCCGGACGGGTGCTGTCCAAGACCCAGATCCTCGAGCACGTGTGGAACTACGACTTTAACGGTGACACCGGCGTGATCGAGTCCTACGTCTCCTACCTGCGGCGCAAGCTCGACACCGGTGAGCCGCGGCTGCTGCACACGGTGCGAGGCGTCGGCTACGTGCTGCGAGTGCCTCGGACGTGACCGCAGCCATGACCGCGGCGGACCCCACCACCGGCCGGATGCGGGCCGCTGGCCGGGCCGCCGGCACGGTATGGGCCGCGACGCCGCTGTGGCTGCGGCTGGTCGCCGCGGTGCTGGCGATGGTGGCGCTGGCGCTCGGCGCCACCGGGGTGGCGACGGTCACTGCATTACACGGCTACCTGCTCGACCAAGTGGATGGTCAGCTACGCGCCGTCGGCGAACCGATCGTGCACGGCCAGCGCCACGGTGCGGGTCCAGGCCTGCCACCGCTGGGCCCGGGCGGCGAACGGGGCGGCTCGGGTCGGTTCCGGCTGCCCAGCACGTTC
>JBHELN010000443.1:0-20057 GCA_046263115.1 Pseudonocardiaceae bacterium
ACTACTACGAGGTACTCGGGGTCAACCGGGGTGCCAGCGCGGATGAGATCCAACGGGCCTACCGGAAATTGGCGCGGAAGTACCACCCGGACGTCAACAAGGACCCCGGCGCCGAAGAGCGGTTCAAGGAGATCAGCGAGGCCTACCAGGTGCTGTCGGACCCCAAAAGCCGGCAGCGGTATGACCGGTTCGGGTCGGCATGGCGGCAGGTGCCCGAGGACTTCGACCCGGCCACCGCCGGGGCCCCGTTCGGCGGGTTCACTGGGCGACCAGCGGGCGGCACGGGGGATAGCCGGGTGTGGGTCAACACCGACCCGGGCCAATCAGACATCGATCTCGACGATCTGCTCAGCGGGCTTCTCGGTCGCGGCAACCGCGGCGGCGGCTTCGGGTTCGGTCCGGTGCCCGGTGCGGACACCGAAGCCGAACTCGAGATATCCGTGGAGGACGCCTACGCCGGCGGGCGGCGCCGGATCGTTCTGGCTAGCGGCGGCGGTTCGCGTAGCTACGAGGTCAATATCCCGGCGGGGGTCACTGACGGGCAGCGGATCCGACTGGCCGGGCAAGGTGGTCAGGGCATCGGTGGCGGGCCGCCGGGGGATCTGTATCTGGTGGTGCGGCTGGCGCCGCACCCGCGCTACCGGGTCGATGGGCGCGACCTGACGGTGGATTTGCCGGTCAGTCCCTGGGAGGCGGCCTTGGGGGCCACCGTGCCGATCGAAACCCCGCCGGTCCGGCGCAGGTCGGGGTGCCGGCCGGCTCGTCGTCGGGGCGCAAGCTGCGGTTGCGGGGCCGGGGGTTGCCCAATCCGAGGGGCACTCCAGGGGATCTCTACGCCGAGCTGCGGGTGATGGTCCCTGCGCAGCTGTCCCGCGCTGAACGCAGGCTGTTTGAGCAGCTGGCCAAGGAGTCGCAGTTCGACCCGAGGTCGGGGGCTACCCGGAGGACCGCATGAAATATCCACTGGCGCGCCCTACCCGGCTGTCATTGGAGCAGTTCACCGCCGCCGGTTTGCACCCGCAGCAGGTACGGCGGCTGGTCGCGCTTGGACTGCTCGACCCGGTGACCAATGCCGGTGAACGGGTGGAGTTTCCGCCTAGCCAGCTGGCTGTGGCGGCGAGGGTGCAACGGCTGCGTATCGGGCTGGGGCTCAACTACGCCGCCGTGGGTGTGGTGCTTGACCTGCTGGCCCGTATTGAGGAGCTGGAAGCTGCGCTGCGGGCCGCGCGTCGATTATGAGGAGACCGTTTCGCCGTGGGCATCAACCGCCTGACCCAGAAGTCGCAGGACGCGCTGCAGGATGCGCAGACCAAGGCGCTGCGTTTCGGGCATGTCGAGGTCGACGGTGAGCACCTGCTGCTCGCCCTGCTCGACCAACCTGATGGGCTGATCCCGCGGCTGGTCACCATGGCCGGCGCGGACTCCGACCGGCTGCGCGCCCAGGTGGAGGCTGAGCTGGGTCGTCGCCCCCGGGTCAGCGGCCCAGGAGCCGGCCCGGGCCAGGTGTTCCTCACCCAGCGGCTGTCCCGCCTACTGGACACTGCGGAGCGGGAAGCCACCCGGCTTAAAGATGACTACGTCTCCGTTGAGCATCTGCTGCTCGCGCTGATCGAGGAGGGGTCGGCCAGCGCATCAGGCCGGGCCCTGAGGCAGGAGGGTTTGACCCGGGAGCGGTTCCTGACCGCCCTGACCTCGGTGCGGGGCAATCAGCGAGTCACCTCCGCCATGCCTGAGGTGACCTATGAGGCGCTGGAGAAATACGGCCGGGACCTGGTGGCGACCGCCCGGGCCGGCAAGCTGGACCCGGTGATCGGCCGGGATGAGGAGATCCGCCGGGTCACCCAGATTCTGTCGCGCAAGACGAAGAACAACCCAGTGCTCATCGGCGACCCGGGAGTGGGCAAAACCGCCATCGTCGAAGGGCTCGCGCAGCGCATCGTCAACGGTGATGTCCCGGAAGGGCTGCGGGACAAGACCATTTTCGCGCTGGACATGGGTTCGCTGGTGGCTGGTGCGAAATACCGCGGCGAGTTCGAGGAACGGCTCAAGGCGGTGCTGTCTGAGGTGGGTGCCGCACAGGGGCGGATCCTGCTGTTCATCGACGAGCTGCACACCGTCGTGGGCGCTGGTGCTGCCGAGGGGGCGATGGATGCGGGCAACATGCTCAAGCCCATGCTGGCCCGCGGTGAGCTGCACATGATCGGCGCCACCACCGTCGATGAGTACCGCAAGCACATCGAAAAAGACGCCGCGCTGGAACGCCGTTTCCAGCCGATCCTGGTCGATGAGCCCTCTGTGGAGGACGCCATCTCGATCCTGCGGGGCCTGCGGGAGCGGCTGGAGGTCTTCCACGGCGTGCGAATCCAGGACAACGCGCTGGTCGCCGCGGTCACCCTGTCGCATCGCTACATCTCCGACCGGTTCCTTCCTGACAAGGCCATCGACCTGGTCGATGAGGCCTGCGCAATGCTGCGCACCGAGATCGACTCCCAGCCCGCCGAGCTGGATCAAGTCAGCCGCCGGGTGATGCGGCTGGAGATCGAAGAGGCCGCACTGGCCAAGGAAGACGACCCGGCCAGTCGCGCCCGGCTCGACGAGCTCCGCCGGGAGCTGGCCGACCTACGCGGCGAAGCCGACGCCATGCGGGCCCAGTGGGAGGCTGAGCGCCAAGTCATCCGCCGAGTCCAGGGCCTGCGCGAGGAGCTGGAACGGGTGCGGCTGGAAGCGGAGGCCGCCGAGCGGGCTTATGACCTCAACCGGGCCGCGGAGCTGCGCCACGGCCGGATCCCCGAGATCGAGCGGCGGCTAGCCGCCGAGGAGCAGCAGCTAACCAAAAAGCAGGGCGGCCGGCGGTTGCTGCGTGAGGTCGTCACCGAGGACGAGATCGCCTCCATCGTGGCGCGCTGGACCGGCATCCCTGTCTCCCGGCTGCTCGAGGGCGAGCGGCACAAACTGCTGCGACTCGACGAGATCCTGCACGAACGGGTCGTCGGTCAGGACGAGGCCGTGCAGCTGGTCGCCGACGCGGTGATCCGGGCCCGCTCCGGAGTGAAAGACCCCCGCCGCCCGATCGGATAGTTCCTGTTCCTGGGCCCCACCGGGGTCGGTAAAACTGAGCTCGTCAAGACCCTTGCCGCAGCGTTGTTCGACACCGAGGACAACATGGTCCGCCTGGACATGAGCGAGTACCAGGAGCGGCACACCGTCTCGCGGCTAGTGGGCGCCCCACCCGGCTACGTCGGCTACGAGGAGGGCGGCCAACTCACCGAGGCGGTGCGCCGCAAGCCCTACTCCGTGGTCCTGCTGGATGAGGTGGAAAAAGCCCACCCGGACGTGTTCAACACGCTGCTGCAGCTGCTCGACGACGGCCGGCTCACCGACGCCCAGGGCCGTACCGTGGATTTCCGCAACACTGTCATCGTGATGACCAGCAACATTGGCTCCCACTACCTCCTGGAGGGCGTCACCGGAGACGGGCAGATCGAAGACGACGCCCGCGCAGCGGTGATGGCCGAGCTGCGGCGGCACTTCCGCCCGGAGTTCCTCAACCGCGTCGATGACGTTGTGCTGTTCAAGCCACTGACGCTGCCTGAAATCGAGCGGGTCGTTGACCTGCTCGTCGAAGACCTCCGCGCGCGGCTAGCCGACCGCCGCCTCACCCTGGAGCTCACCGAGGCCGCGCGCCGCCACATCGCCGCCGAAGGCTTCGACCCCGTCTACGGAGCTCGCCCGCTACGCCGCTACCTGCAACACCAACTAGAAACCCGCATCGGTCGAGCCCTGCTCACCGGCGACGTGCCCGATGGCGCCACCCTCACCGTGGACGCCACCGCTGACGGGCACCTGACCATCACCTGGACCCCGCCCTCGGACACCGAAACTTTCTGACCCGCAGCCGGAAGCGACGACCACTGGGGGCTGAGCGTCTGCGTGGCCCCCAGCGCGCTGGGCATCGGCTGCCGCTCGGCGATATATCACATCCTTGACTTTCTTCCTGACAGCGTTCATTCTGTCTGACGATGTCAGTTTCACCGATGCGCGACAGGCGGGCTGAGCGGTTCGAAGCCACTCGGCGGGAGATTCTCGATGTCGCGTGGGAGCTGGTGAGGACCGATGGTCTCGGTGCGTTGTCGATGCGGGATCTGGGCACGCGCGTCGGATTGCGGGCCCAGTCGCTCTACGTCTATTTCCCGTCCAAGCACGCCATCTACGACGCGATGTTCGCCGATGCCAACCGCGAGCTACTCGACCGCCGTCGCGCGCTGCGCCCGGCCGCCGACCCGACGGCGGCGTTGCGCGAACTGGCCTACCAGTTCGTCGAATTCTGCACCGAGGACACGGTGCGCTATCAGCTGCTGTTCCAGCGCACCATCCCCGGCTTCGAGCCATCGGAGCAGTCCTATGCGGTGGCGCGCGAGGTGCTCGATTGGGGGCGTCGAGTACTGGCCGGTGTGGGCGTCACCGACCCCGCTGACGTCGACCTCTACACCGCGCTGATCGCCGGTCTGGTCGCTCAGCAGAACGCCAACGAACCGGGTGGGGACCGGTGGACGCGTCTGCTGGACCGGATGATCGACATGTATCTCGCCGAGGTCGCTGGCCCTCAATCTCCAGACTGATTCAACACATCCCCGGGAGTTCCCATGACTGCCCCAGCCCCCCACGACGTGCTGCCCCACCAGATCGCCGACGACACCTTCCTGATCACCTGGGGGTTGGACGCCCCACCAGTCGGTCACTTCCCCATGCATTCGATGCTGATTCGGGGCCGGGAGCCGGTCATCGTCGACACCGGCGCGCCGGCCTGCCGCCGGCAGTGGCTGGCCACCATGGCCGAGTTGGTCGATCCGGCCGACGTCCGCTGGATCTTCCTGTCTCACGACGACCGCGATCACGCCGGAAACTTGCTGGCGGTGCTCGACGCGTGCCCTAACGCCACCCTGCTCACCACCTGGTTCAGCATCGGCCGGATGGCCGAGGAGTGGGACACGCCGCTTCCCCGCTGCCGGTTCGTCAATGACGGAGATCAGATCGACGCCGGCGACCGGGTACTTGTCGCAGCGCGCCCTCCGGTGTTCGACAATCCGACGACGCGCGGGCTGCTCGATGCCTCGACCGGTGTGTTCTGGTCGGTGGATACCTTCGCCACCAACACCGCCCAGCGGATGCTCGAAGCTGACGAGCTGGCCGACGACGAGTTCCGCGATGGGCAGTTCCTCGGTGCGCGGCTGGTCGCGCCGTGGCATCGCTACCTCGACCAGAGCAAGTGGGATACCTGCGTGGACGCCGTCCGCCGCCTCGGCGCCACCACGATCGCCGGCTGTCATTCGCCGGTGCTGCGCGGTCGGCGCATCGAGCAGGCGTTCGACCTGCTGCGCCAACTGCCCGCGCTCGACCCGTGGCGGGAGTTCGACCAGTCCGATCTGGATGGCTGGCTCGCCGACGCGGGCGCGTTCTCCGAGCCCCTCACTCCCGTCCCAGCGCCCTAGCTTTAGCACTGCCCAGGAAATACCGGCGCCTGATCGAGTTGGTCGACCAGCCGGCCTACTCGGCCAGCAGCTGCCGTTTTGAGGGAACTAGGCGCCGCCGGCAGTGAGCAACATGTCGGTGGCGAACCCGGCTACCAGTCCGGCCCACACACCCCAGTACAGCAGTGACCGATGGCCGCCCTTCAGGGCGATAGCGACAAGCTGGATGATCACGTAAAGGATCGAGCCGGCGGCCAGGGTCAGGAACACCAGGCTGACCGGATCACTGCTGAACTGGCGGCCCACCAGCGTTCCCAGCAGCGTGGGACCACCACCGATGAGACCCAAGAGCAGGAGGAATCCCCAGCCCGGGGTATCGCTGTCGCTGGCCAGCGGGGCGACGATGCCGAATCCCTCGGTGGCGTTGTGTAGGGCGAATCCGGTCACCAGCAGGGTAGCCAGCGCGATCTTGCCTTGGGCCGCACTGCCGCCGATGGCGAGGCCCTCACCGAAGTTGTGCAGCCCGATTCCCACCGCGATCAGCAAGGCGAGCCGCCGCGGCGCCGTCATGTGACTGGCCTGGCGGATCGCGAGCTCGCCGGCAGCCATGGCACCCGGACCCAGCAGCGGGATCTGGCCTTCGCCAACGAGCCACCGCTCGTAACCCGCCAGGGTCATCAGCCCCACGCCCAACCCGGCGAATAGCAGAGCCCCGAAGCCGAGCACCGGCGCCACGCTACCGGCACCTTCGTGCATCTTTTCGAGGGTGGAGGCGATCATTTCCCAGGCCTGGGTCAGCACGTCCCACAGGATGAACATCAGGATGCCGATCGAGGTGGCGTTGAGGAACACTCGCACAGCGGGGGTGGTGCGGCTGTGGCGCGGACTACGCAACCGACCCAGCGGTAGCCCGAGCAGAATCGTGACCCCGGCGATGAAACCCAGGGCTAGCGTCTGAACGTTGTCCACGGGCGATCATCCGCCACTTCTGTTGAACAGCATTTGTCCCCCTACCCCTCGCGAGCTGCCAGCCTTCCGTCCATGAATAAGACCTGTCAAGAAGGCCGCCGTGGGATTGCAGAAAAGCGACACAACTGTGACGACCGAGTATCACCGGACGGTGATTGCGCGAGCACCGAACGTGATCAATATCTGCCGCTATCACTTGCATAAACGGCTATCGACATTTCCTCTGTAAGGGCGTCCTTACGCGGCATTAGTTAGGCCGTACTCACCAATCGTGCTCTGCCCGGTTATAACAGGCTGTGATCTCCTAGTCACGTGCCCGCGCCAGCAGTGCCGAAGTCGAAGGGATGCGAGCATGATCTTCATCGTTGTCAAGTTCACGATCCGCGCCGACGAGGCCACGAGTGGCTCGCGCTCACCGACGAATTCACCCAAGCAACCCGCAATGAGGCGGGCAACCTGTTCTTCGAGTGGTCCCGCAGCGTCGACAACCCGCACCAGTTCATGCTGGTAGAGGGATTCGAGTCCGCCGAGCGGGTCAGGCCTACGTCAACTCCGAGCACTTCCGCACCGCGATGGCGTGGATGCCCGACGTGATCACAGCAACTCCAGAGATCATTAATGTCGAGGTTCCGCAGGACGGTTGGAGCCGGATGGGCGAGCTGTCCCCGCGCCGGGACCAGTAGGCACGGCGAGCTGCTGCCTGTCTACCCGGCGGCGCGCAAGCCGGTCGCGCTGCGCTCTCGGTGCACCAATATAGAATTAGCCGGCGCTCGTAACAGCACTAGTGTCGCTTTATTTGAGTTCACCGATGAATCCACCCGACATTGTCGGCTGACAAAACATCGGGAAATCATACGCGATAGCATTGTTGTGCTGTTCGAGTGCCCTGGCTGCCAGCCAGTCGGCGAGTGTCACCACCTGATAACCGTGCTCGTAACCTGTTCGGATCTTCGACTCGACGCAGCAGTTGGTGGGGAAGCCACCGTGGACCGTCGTCTTGATGCCCTTGCCGCGGAGGATGAAGTCGAGGTTATGCGCGACCGCCTTGGCGGCTGCTTGAACGCTCCAGCCACGCCGCCTAGCCCGTCGATTTGTCCCCTCGCCAGGTACGGCTTCTCGGGGCGTCGGCGAAGGGTTCATACCTTGGTGATGGAGTGGTGCTTGTCAGCGCCGCGGTCACCTGAAGCGCGCCCCACCTAAGGGTCCACTTCCGCTCGGCGGGGGGTCGGGCGTGTCGGACAGAGGGCATGCCCCGGTATGGAGCTGCTTTAGATTGCGCTGACTGTGGATGTTGGGAAATCGATGCTTTCGGATGCGCCGGACTCAGGGGCGTGATCGTGCGGGTTGAGGATCGGCGAACAGCTATGTGTGCTGCACCGCTCGCAGCGGCCCATTCCGGGGATGCCGGGATGATCGGCCGACAGGACCATTGCGCGGAAATGAGTTCGGCAAGCAACGGGGTTCTGGCAACCTCACCTGTTAGCACGACAGCATTTACCTCGATCCCTTTTTCGCGGGCCTGCTGCATGATGTGGGCAATGGTGGATAACCCAGCATCGATCGGTTCGCGGGCCAGCGATTCGAACTCTGCGCGGACGATTCGCACCGGTATACACTGCGCGGGCAAACGGACATTAACGACCGTGGACGTATGCCGGACCAGCTCTTGACGCGCTCGCCGGGAGGCGGTGATGACGTCGCGGACGGTGGCCAGGTTAGCGCGGTTCGCGAAGTTCGAGTCGGGGAGGTGACCGCGCACCTGCTCAAGCACATGCCTGGCTAGCGCGCGGTCGAGCTCCGCAGAACTGAGGTCATCGGTTCGCGAAATCGCTGTAGCCGGCCCACGTGGTTTGGGGCTCCGGTCACCAACGCCACCTCGGTGCCGCAGGCGCCGACGTCGGCGACGACAACCGTCTCGGAACAGCTCATCGCTCCCGCGGCAACCGCCGCCGTAACGGCCGCGACCGGGATGCTTACCATCGATGTCGGCGCACCCTCGGCTTCGGTGCAGGTCAGCGCCGAATGCAGCACGGACATCTCATACGGTCCCCAGCCGCTGGGGTGGGCAATGACAACCTGCGCGATATCGGAGCCGCCGGTGCCTTGCCGCAGCAGGCCTCCGATCGTCATGGCCACGAGGTCAGCCCCGAGACGGGCGCTACCGTCACTCCCCACCACTGGTACTGGATCGCCGACACGCCCGTAGAAATCACGAAAAACCGCGCCAGCGCCTGATGCGGCGAACTGCTCGGCCTGGGCACCCACCAGCGCGCCCATCCCCTGGGCAGTCACCAGGACCGGTGGCACGGACATCCGATCCAAGGGTGAATCGGGCTTATCCGCGCTGGTCACCACAGCACCAATGGAATGTTCACCCAGCTCGACACCGACACAGCGACGCATGCTTCACTCCGATCGTCGGCTGCACTATTTCGGGCAATTTCCCGGTAGCTGGACTGAAGCTAGCCGCGGAAACCGCCGACCGGCTTGGCGTTAGCTGTGCATCCGCTGTGAGCCAACGCTGGTCTCCGCGCCGGCCGCACCCTGACAGTATGTCCAGCGGGCCCACAGCGACAGCACAGGAATTGGTCTTAGCGTCTCCTCCGAAGTTCCCAGGTATAGGGCGATCAACGAGGAGGAAAGCGGAAATGGCTGCGGAGATTAACGAAAGGTTTGTGGATCTCGAATTTCGAGGCGGCGACGAGCACCTCGCAGCGGAACTGTTGCGGGATGTGGCTACGGTGCACGCCGGAGGCGGTGCTCCGCTTCCTGACCTAGGCCTGTCGTTCTTGGGCGTGGGCGCACGCTGGCCCGCACATCGCGAAGGACCTCACGACTCGGGCCGGCACCACCGCCCCGATTCCAACTGGCACGACAACGACCACAACGACACCCGCGCACACAACAACCACCCCAACGACCCCCACGCGCACAACAACCACGACAACCGCGCCCCAGGCCCAGACACGCGGGAGCACCCCGACGGGGACCGCCGCGCCGCAGGCCAGTTTGATCGGTCGGACCAACACGGTCAGAACGTCGACCAGCAACGGGCCGACGAGCGTGGCTACCAGCCAAAGGGCCACGGTGGCGATGGCAACCCCGCTGGCGCCAACCCCGCTCGCACCAACCCTAGGCACGCCGACGATCAGCAGCACACCAATCGGCCTGCCGCCGGGCACGACATCAACTCTGCGCATGCCGCTGCCGACCGCGGTCAGGCCCATACCGAGCATGGGAGCGGGCAACCTCACGTACTCCCCTTTGGCACCAAAGAGCAAGCGGCGGAGCACCATGTGATGTCCGCTGAGCCGGGCGCAGCCGCGCCGTATTCGCCGGCGGCAGGCTTTCCAGGCTTCTCGAGCCTCGCGACCAACGGAGCGGCGGGTCTGGCTCCGTCCTTCGCACCCACGCTGAACGAACCGGTAAACGCCGCGACGGCCCCGGTGAACGCTGCGGTCATCACCACCGGCAGCGCTGTGCCCAGCCAGCCGGTTACCACCACCCCGATGAACTCAGCGATGAAGTCCCACGTGACCTCGCAGCCCTTGACCACCACCGTGACCCACTCGTCGACGGTGGGCAGCGGGTTCGCGCCACAGGCTGACCTCGGCAGCTCAAGCTCTTCACCCACACGCTCTTTGCCCGCGACGAGCACCACGGCTCGCAACGTCGCCCCCGGGCACAGTGCCCAGCACGGCGGGGGATTTAGTACCGCCCCGAGCCCGTCGTGGACCGCCGCTTCCGGCCCAGCGCCCGCCCACGGACCTACCACGAGTTTCACCACGGCGGGCACGTCGGGCACGTCGGGCACCCCAGCTCCGGCTTCCGGCCTAGGCGGCTCGACAACCAGGAGCTCCGACGTTCACCACAGCAGCAACGTCACCGCACTACGGTCCGCTGACCCTGGCGCCACAACCGGCTCCACGACCCCGGCCGCCGCGCCGAACGCCCACAATGTGGGAGGTCAACCGGTCACCGGACACCTCGCGCCGCAATCGCCCGGCGCCTCCAGCACGGCCACGGTCGGATCAAACACTGCGGCAACCCAGGCCGCGCCGACCACCACCACAGGAACACCAACTTGGGCAAGTGGCCACGCCGCACCGAGCCCCGCTGTGGCAACACCAGCCGCCTCGGCAAGCCACCCTGCACCCCCCACCGTGGCCAGCACAGGTACCGGCGCTGCGACCAGTGCACCGGCTGCTACCCCACACCCGGCATCGATGACAAGTGCACCTGCTGGATCTGCCACCAGCCTGCAGGCGACATCCGCGTCGACGGACAGTGCCGGGTCCGGGCTCGCTGCACATCCAGCAACCACGAGTATCGGCACAGCAGCGCCGACGGACAGCACTCATCCTGGGTTGTCGTCAACGTCGGACGGTTTGTCCAGCGGGCTCACTCCAAGCACCACCGCCCAGGACAGCGCGATCCAGCACCCGACGACCGACCACACCACCCTCGTCCATCACTGACCACCACCGGCCCGCGCCCATGTTGCGGGCGCGGGCCGGTCAGGTCGTCAAAAGCTTCGCATCCAAGGAGAACGCCATGTCAGTCATGACCGATGCCGCTGACCGTACTGATGCCCATGGCGGATCCACCGCCACGATGACCGAGCTGCTTGATCAGCTGCATGCCCTCACCGATGCGGCACGACGCCCCGACCTCAGCGCTCGGCTCGCTCAGGCCCGCACCAGGGTGACCGACCCGCGGCTGCGCATCGTGGTGACCGGCCAGACCGGTCAGGGCATGAGCACGCTGGTCGAGTCGATCATTGGCTCGCCGGTGACCGCGGCGGTCCCAGCTGGTCTGGTGGTGGTGAGCTACTCCGATTCCGACTTCGTGCGCCCGATTGATGTGGCCAGTCCCGATGCCGACGCAGGTCCGGTGCCTCGTGTCGAGATCGGCACACCCCACGACCTACTGGCACAAGGCGTCATACTCGTCGACGCGCCGGGTATATCCGGAATGGACTCCGCCCGCGCTGGCACAGTGCTGTCCCTGCTCCCCGGTACTGATGCAGTCCTGTTCGTCTCCGATGCCAGCCAGGAATCCACCGAACCCGAGATCACCTATCTGCGGCAGATCCAGCAGCTGTGCCCGACCGTCATTGGCGTGATCACGAAGATCGACCTCTACTCGCGGTGGGCCGATATCCAACGCGCGAACCGCACCCACCTGACCAACGCCGGCCTGGACATCCCGCTGCTGCCACTGTCGGCGGTGATGGGCGAGACCGCCCAGCGCTGCCATGACACTGAGCTCGTCGTCGAGTCGGGCGTACCGCAACTGATCGATTTCCTGCGCCACCGGGTGGTCGGCGACGCCGACCTGGTGCTGCGCAACGCAGTAGTCAACGATGTCCGGTTCGTTGCAGACCATCTCGCGATGGCGCTCAATGCTGAGCTGGATGCCCTGAACGATCCCCGCAACGGGGCTGAACTCGTCCAGCGACTACAGCAACCCTGCCAGGCCGCCGACCAGCTGCGCCAGCGCACCGCGAACTGGCAGCTCGTGCTCGGCGACGGCGTGACAGAGCTGACCGTCGACGTCGAGCACGACCTGCGGCACCGGCTGCGCGGCGTGGTCCGCGAGGCCGAAGCAAACATCATGACCTCGGACCCGGCCAAGCGCTGGGAAGAATTCGGTAACTGGATCAACGGTCGTATCGCCGAAGCGGTCCAGGAGAACATCGTCCTGGCACACACTCGCTCCCGCGATCTCGCCGCGAAGGCGGCAGCCCGGTTCGCCGAAGAAGGGCAGGTCGCGGTCCCGCAGCTCTACCTTGACTACACCGGCTCGATCCTTGACCCAGTCCAGTCCTTGGAGCCGCTGGACACCCGCAAGGCCGGCATGGTCCAACGGGTGATCAGCAGCATGCGTGGGTCCTACGGTGGCGTCCTGATGGTCGGGTTGATGACCAGCCTCGCTGGGTTGGCGCTGGTGAACCCATGGTCGATCGGGGCTGGCGTGTTGCTTGGTGCGAACACGTTTTGGGAGGACCGGAAAGCGCAGAGCTCTCGCCGCCAGGCTGAAGCCAGAGCCGCGGTTGCGCGCCTGATGGACGATGTGATCTTCCAGGTGGGCAAGGAGTCGAAGTGCCGGCTGCGCGAGGCGCAGCGGATCCTGCGTGACCACTTCACCACGACCGCCACCGAAATGCTGCGCTCGGCCGACGACGCGCTGCACGCTGCCCACCAGGCTAACCAGCTCCACACCGAGCAACGCGCCGGCCGGATCGCCGAAGTACACAACTGCCTCAGTGACTTACGCCAACTTCGTGTCCGGGCTTCCGCACTGGTCCCCACTCCGATAAGCCGATGAACACCGTTGACCTGGCCCGAATGCTTATCCGTGACGCCCGCAGCGAGCTGTTCGCCGACCCCCGGATCAGCGCTGAGATACACCAGGAACTTGCGGCCTGCCAGCGCCGGCTCGACGAGCCGTTGCGAGTGGCGCTGGCTGGGACGTTGAAGTCCGGGAAATCGACCCTGCTCAACGCTCTGGTCGGGGAAGAGATCGCGCCCACCGACGCCACCGAATGCACCCGGGTGGTCACCTGGTTTTCCGGGTCGGCCACACCGCGCGTCGACCTCACCCACGACGGCGGGCAGCACACCGCGCTGCCGGTGCGTCGCACCGGCGGCCGGCTGCTCCTCGATCTCGGGCCAGTAAGCGCGGATCAGCTGGAGCGTCTTGAAGTCGGCTGGCCGTCCTCGCTGCTCGATCAGTACACGCTGGTCGACACCCCCGGTACGTCGTCGAACTCCCACGAGGTCTCCGCGCGAACGCTGAAGTTCCTCACCCCCGACGAGGGCAGCTGCCAGGCCGACGCGATCGTCTACCTGATGCGCTCCCTGCACAGCTGCGACGTGACGCTGCTGCGCAGCCTCCACGAACACGCCGGCACCGGGCGCGGCGCGCTTGGCATCGTCGGAGTGCTGTCCCGTGCCGACGAAACCGACGGGGGACGCACCACCTCACTGGACTCCGCTCGGCAGGTCAGCGCTCAGCTGCGCACCGATCGCCAGCTGGCCGGCCTGCATCGGGATTTCCTCCCGGTGTCTGGCCTACTCGCGCTACGCGGCCGGATGCTTCGGCAACGCGAGTTCGGCACCCTCGCAAGACTCACCACCCTGCCGTCCGACGTCCTTGAGGCAGCCCTCGTCTCCCCCGGTCGTTTCTTCACAACCGATCTTCCGATCGCCGCACCCGACCGGGAACTCCTCCTGGCAGCCTTCGGCATGGTCGGCATCCGGATCGCCATATCGTTGATCCGCTCCGGCGCACGGGACGCACCCGCGTTGGCAGCTGCGCTGGTAGCCCACAGCGGCCTGGGTGAGCTACGCGACACGCTGCGCATACGTTTTGGCAGCCGCAATCGGCAGTTGAAGGCACACTCAGCGCTGCGCACCTTGCGCAGCATCCTGCTGCGCCACCGCAGCCCCCATACCGTGCGCTTGTTCAGATCAGTCGATCGGCTGCTAGCCGACCACCACTGCTTCACCGAGCTACGCCTGCTGGCCGGGCTAGCGGCGTTGCCGGTACCGGAACCGACCCGCAACGCCCTGGATCATGTCCTCGGCGGCCGCGGTACGTCACCAACGACCCGGCTCGGCCTGCCCCCCGATGCCACCCCCAGGCACGCCAGGGCAGCGGCCTTGCACGCCATCCGGTACTGGCACGATCAGCTCAACGAACCACTACTGGACCAACCCGTGATCCAGACCTACCACGCCGCCATCCGCAGCTGTGAAGCGATCATCGCAAGATGATCAAAATGTTTAAGCGTCCAAAAGACCCCGCACGGGACCTCGCTCCCGATTCCGCCGACGCAGAATTCGTGCCGCATAAGACCGTCCGGACACTCCCCCACAAGGTGCTTACGCATCCATGAGACCGGTGGCGCCCTCAGTGAGAGACGTGATAGAGGCGGGAGTAGCTGGCGTTGGCGGCGAGTAGCTCGCGGTGGGTGCCGGTCTCGGTGATACGGCCATGGTCGAGGTAGATGATCTGATCGACGTCGGTCACCGTGGTCAGATGGTGCGAGATCACGATAGTGGTCCGCCCGGTCATGAGGCGGCGCAGCGGGGCCAGCAGACGTTCGCTGGCTTTTGCGTCGAGACCGGTGGTGGGTTCGTCGAGAATCAACACGGGCGCGTCGCGGATCATGGCCCGGGCGATCGCAATGCGCTGGCGCTGCCCGCCGGACAGCAACCGGCCGCGTTGCCCGACCTGGGTGTGGTATCCCTCGGGCAGGGTGGTGATGAACTCGTGGGCGTCGGCGGCCACCGCGGCGGCCACCACCTCGTGTTCGGTGGCCTCCGGGCGGCCGGCCAGGATGTTGTCTGCGATGGTGCCGTCGAGGAGCAAGGTCTCCTGCAGGACGACGGCCATGGCAGCGCGCAGCTGGTCCGGGTCGAAGTTGCGGATATCGATCCCATCCAGGCGGATCGCTCCGGCGGCCGGATCATGCAGGCGAAGCAGCAGTTTGGTCAGGGTGGTCTTGCCTGCGCCGCTGGTCCCGACCAGCGCAACGCTGCGCCCAGGGGGCACGGTGAAGCTGATGTCGCTCAACGCGTTGGCGGCGGTGGCGGGGTAATGGAAGCTCACCCGGTCAACCAAGAGCTCTCCTTGTGGACGGCGCAACCGGACCGGGTGCACCGGAGTGCGGATCTCGGGCGGAGTCTCGAGCAGCTCGATGATGCGTTCGGCGCTCGCGGAGGCGGCGTAGACAGTGTTCGACAGCTGGCCGAGGCCGCGAACCGGGCTGTAGAGCTGGGAGAGGTAGACCAGGAAGACCAGCAACCCACCCAGTGTGATGCGATCATTGGTGAGCTCCCACAATCCCATGCCGATGATGGCCAGGACAGCGGCTACCTCAAGCAGGTCGGTCAGCGACGAGAACACCGCTCGAAGCCGGGTAGCCGCGAGCTCGGCGACGACACTGCCCCGGCTCTGCTCGGTGAAGCGGGTGATCTCGGCTTGCTGGCGACCATAAACCTGGATCAGGGCGGCGTTACCCAGGCTCTCCTCGGCCACCGTGCTGATCGAGCCGCTGCGCCGGCGGACTTCCCGGGACGTGGCCTTGATCCGAACAGAGAAGAACCGGGCGATGAGCCAGCACACCGGCACCGCCGCCGATGATGCCAGCGCCAGTTGCCAGTTCAGGTAGCACAAGACACCGGCGAACAAGATTATCTTGACGACCTGCGCGACGGTGTCCGTCACTGCGGAGAGCACCAGAGTCTCGATCGCGCTCAGATCCCCGGTGAGCCGGCTCAGTATATCTCCCAGTGGACGCCGATCGAAGAAATTCACCGACAGTGTCTGCAAATGGGAAAAAATGCGGGTGCGCAGCCTGTGCAGGAAATTCTCGCCGATCCATGCGGCAAGGTAGCCATCGGCGAACTCCACGGCAGCGGTGACTACGGTGATCGCTACATAGGCCAGCGCAATCGGCCCGAACGCGGCCAATTTACGGACCACCAGCACGTCATCGATTAGCAGTTTGAACAACCAAATCGTGGCAGTCTCGAGCAGTGGCGCCGTCACCACCAGAACCACACCGAGCCCCATCCAGACTCGAAAGGGTCGGGCGTCGGGCCAGAACAGGCGCAAGATCTCCCGCGGGCGCAGGGCAGGTGCCGGCTGACCCAGCCCTTCTGCTTTAACCAGGATGGATGGGACAAACCACGCCACCAGCTCCCGCGCCGACCGCAGCACAATTGTTCCCGCCGTTCCATTCCGGTGGGGGCCTCCTTCACGGGCGCGCGAAGGAGACCCCCGGTCACTCACTCGGTCCTACTTGCAGCGCCTTCTCGGCCGGCCGTCATCCTTTCGTACCAGGAGCCATCATCCTTGTCGCGCCGGCGCTTGCCATCTCGATCTGGCTTACCCTTCCAATCCCACGGTTTTGCCGCCATCTTCTCTTCCCTTCTCATCGAGAGAACGCCCTGCGCGCTCCCCTGTTTCGACCGGTATTTACGTGCAATCCCAGATGCCCGGCCCCGGGCGCCACTATCACAGTCACCTCACAGCGGAATGGGGTTTCTGCTTGCGCTGTTAGTTATGGCCCAGCGAGGTGGGAGCAAGCTGCCGACAACCTCACAATTTCCTGGGAGACAGCCACAGGCAGTGACAGGCCGGGCCGCGCTCCCGGCGTCAGGGCCGGTTGACCACAACATGTCCCGGTAATCGTCGAGGCCAGCCGACGGTCTGCCGAATGATCCGCACCGATCAAGGAGTGAAGGACGTCGAAGCGGATCTGAGCCGGCACAGTGCGGTGGCAAGGATCGCGCCGACGCGCGCATTGTTCAGCAGCAGCGCGTGGTTGGCGGTGATAGTTCGCGCTCCGAGAATTTCGGTGACCGAGGCCAGCAGCCGAGGAGTGAGGGCCTTCCCGGACACCCCCGCCGCCGCCGCGTCGCGCAGCGCGCGCGCTGTCGCCTCCTCCACCTCGGAAGGCTCTAGTGCCTGATCCTCAGGGCAGGGGCAGGCGACGAGTACACCGCCTGGCTGCCCAAGCCGGCGCCAGCGGATGACACAGAAGCGGGCAATGTCCTCGAGCCCATCCGCGTGCTTGTCCAGCACAAGCCCGCTGCCGCGAGCGTAGAAAGCGGGGAAGTCCCGGGTGCCGAGCCCCACGACCGGAACACCCAGCGTCTCGAGCGCCTCCAACGTTCTCGGTAGGTCCAGAATGCTCTTCGCGCCGGCCGCGACCACGGCGACGGGATGCTGCGCGAGCGCGGGAAGGTCCGCCGAGACGTCGCCGGTGTCCCCGCGGTGCACACCCCCGATGCCGCCGGTGGCGACCACGTCGATACCCGCTGAGGCCGCCGCGAACACCGTCGCGGAAACCGTCGTTGCCCCGTCGGCACCTCGGGCGATCGCCCATCCGAGGTCTCCGGCAGCGCACTTCAGCACGTCGCCGGACCCGCCGAGGCGATCGATCTCATCAGGTTGCAGACCCACCCGCAGTCGTCCCCCGATGATCCCCACCGTCGCCGGCGTCGCTCCGGCCGCGCGCACGGCCTCCTCGAGCGAATGAGCGACGCGAAGGTTCACCGGAGCGGGCAGCCCCTGGGCGATCACGCTCGACTCCAGCGCCACGACCGGACGGCCCTCGCTGAGCGCCGCGCGGACGTCGTCTCGGACGCTGATCATTCCCACCGCGGTAGGCGGCCGGTCGTCTGCAGGTTGGCGCCCAGCCGAGCTGCCGGCGAGGGCAGCGCGCTGAGCGGCTGGTCCAGGAAGGTGGTCTCGTGCAGTCTGAATCCTTGTCACGACGGTCCGCCTAACGAGGCAGTCGAAGCAGCACGAAGAATATCTATCGTGATGGCTGCACCAGCCGTGCGAAAGCGAGTTCTGCGCGGCAGCACAATCGGCCCCGCGGGAAGCGACCCGATCGGCCCGGCGCGAAGCGCCACAATCGGCCCGGCGCGAAGCGCCACAATAGGAAGGGTGCTGAGCGCCGGGCTGGTACTGCTGGGCGCGTTGGTCGCGCCGCTCACGGCGTTGTATCTGCTGCAACGCCGCCTGATCTACTTTCCGGATACCGCCGTGCCGGCCGCCGGTAGCATGCTGCCCGGGGTACAAGAGATCACGCTACGGACCGGGGACGGGCTGGCACTCGGCGCCTGGCACGTCGCCCCCACCGGCGGCGACCGCGGCATCACCGTACTGGTCATGCCGGGCAACGCCGGCTCCCGCGCGGATCGCGCACCGCTGGCCCGCCGGCTGGCCGCCAAGGGTTTCGCGGTGCTGCTACTGGACTACCGCGGCTACGGTGGTAATCCCGGCAGCCCCTCGGAGCACGGGCTGATCACCGACGCGCGAGCCGCTCGCAGGTACCTCGTCGACCACGGAGTGGCGCCGGAGCGCCTGATCTACTTCGGGGAGAGCCTCGGCGCGGCGGTAGCCACCCGACTCGCCGCCGAGCAGCCTCCCGCGGGGCTTGTGCTGCGCTCGCCGTTCACCGACCTCGCCGCCGTGGGCGCCCGGCACTACCCGCTGCTACCGGTTCGGCTGCTGCTGCGGGACCGCTTCCAGGTGACCAAGCTGATCGGCCAGGTGCGGGTGCCGGTGGCGGTCGTCTACGGCTCCGCCGACGTTATCGTGCCGGCGGAGCAGAGTGCAGCGGTAGCTGCCGCGGCGGGCGGTCCGGTACGGACCATGGAGATAACCGGGGCCGACCACAACGACGCCGCGCTGCTGGAGGGCAACGAGCTGGTTTCCGCCGTGGTCGACCTCGCCCGGTCGCTGACTTGAACGCTGCTCGCCTACTTCTTGAAGAACGGTCCCCAACCGGCGAAGCAGCCCTGCTCGAACTCAAGGTCGGACGGGCTACAGGTTGGTGACTTGTCACCGCCTGTCGGACGTCCCTGATCCGCCGCGGCCACGCCGGCAGCGGTGAAGAGGGTTCCGCCGAGCACGGTGGTAATCGCCAGAGAACGAATGATGTTTCGTCGCATGCTGTTCCCCCAAGTTTCGAGTTATCGGTGAACCGTCGCCCCATCGGTGTATCGGGTGTGCCCGCGTGGTGTTACCCGGCAGACATCCGGCGCCGGACCCGGCCAGCGATCCATATGCTCGGCTTCATCTGCGTGAGTGATATGGATTGGGAAAGGAGCCGCTATGGGACGCGTCACCGTCGGCGAGGACAACGGCACCCCCGTTGAGCTCTACTACCAGGACCACGGCTCGGGACCGCCTGTGGTTCTCGTGCGCGGCTGGCCGCTGTCCGGCCGCTCCTGGGAGCAGCAGGTTCCGGCACTAGTTGAAGACGGCTACCGGGTGATCACCTACGACCGCCGCGGGTTCGGCGCCTCGTCCCAACCGTGGGGTGGGTACGACTACGACACCTTCGCCGCCGACCTGCACAGACTCCTCGAACACCTCGACCTGGCCGGCGTCACCCTGGTCGGTTTCTCGATGGGCGGCGGTGAGGTGGCGCGCTACGTCGGCCGGTACGGCACCGAGCGCGTCGCCAGGGCGGTGTTCGCCGCCGCCGTCCCGCCGTACCTGTACAAGTCCGCCGACAACCCCGAGGGCGGCATCGACGACGCGGCCCTCACCGGTTTCCACGACGGCATCCGCGCCGACCGCATCGCCTTCATCGACCAGTTCGTCACCAATTTTTTCGCGGTCCGCGGCCGCACCGACCTGGTGAGCGAACCGCTGCGGCGATACAACGTCGCCATCGCCGCAGCCGCTTCACCGAAGGGCACCCTGGACTGCACCACGGCGTTCACCAAAACCGACTTCCGCGGTGACCTCCCCACATTCACCATCCCGACCCTGGTGATCCACGGCGATTCCGACGCGATCGTGCCATTCGAGGTCAGCGGCCGGCGCACCGCTGAAGCCATCGACGGCAGCAAACTCGTCCTCGTCCCGGACGCGCCCCACGGACTGAACGTCACCCACGCCCAGACCTTCAATGCCGAGGTTCTGGCGTTTCTCCGCGGCTGACAACCACCCAATGACCGAGGCCTCCGCCGCGCCCTTCGCCGAGCGCACCGCGTGGACACGCAGTCTGGAGACACCGCTACGTGCCTTCCTACGCACGGAGTCCGGCAGTGCCGCCGTCCTGCTGGTCGCCACACTGATCGC
>JBHELN010000444.1:0-16412 GCA_046263115.1 Pseudonocardiaceae bacterium
AGGCCGGCCACCACCGCGAGGATGGTGGCGAAGGCCACCGCAGAGATGAAGCCCAGGAAAATCTCACCGCCGAGCTGATACGCCAGCAGTGGCGCCGCGGAGTTCTCTCCACCCGGCATCCCAGCAATCCGCGCTGGACCGCCGTCCACCATCGCCGCGGCGGCGTAGCCGATCACAAGGGAGAACAGGTAGAAGACGCCGATCAGCCAGATGGCCCACACCACCGTGCGGCGGGCCTCTTTGGCTGAGGGCACCGTGTAGAAGCGCATCAGGATGTGTGGCAAGCCCGCGGTACCCAGCACCAGGGCCAGCCCCAACGACACGAAATCGATCTTCGTCGTGGCGCTCTTACCGTATTGCAGACCCGGGGCCAGCACAGCCTGCCCGTGGGACGAGCGCGCCGCCGCCTCGCCCAGCATGGCGGACAGGTTGAGCCCGAAGGCGCCCAGCGCCCAGGCGGTCAGCATGCCTGCGCCGACGATCAGTAACGCGGCCTTGACGATCTGCACCCAGGTGGTGCCGCGCATGCCGCCGACCAGTACATAAAAGATCATCAAAAGGCCGACCACCGCGACCACCAGCGACTGGCCCGCCGTGCTCTTGACGTCGAGCAGCAGCGCGACCAGACCACCGGCGCCGGCCATCTGGGCCAGCAGGTAGAACAACGACACCACCAGTGTCGACACCGCCGCAGCGGCCCTTACCGGCTGCCGGCGCATCCGGAAGCTCAGTACGTCGCCCATGGTGAACTTGCCGGTGTTGCGCAGCAGCTCCGCGACCAGCAGCAAGGCCACCAGCCAGGCGACCAGAAAGCCGATCGAGTAGAGAAAGCCGTCGTAACCGAAGACCGCGATGGCCCCCGCGATACCCAAAAACGATGCCGCGGACAGGTAGTCGCCGGAGATGGCGATCCCGTTCTGGGGGCCGGTGAATGTCCGGCCAGCGGCGTAGTAGTCCGCGGCGGTGCGGGTGCGGCGCGACGCGCGGAACACGATGACCAGGGTGACCAGCACGAAGAACAGGAAGATGCCGCCGTTGAGCAGCGGCTGGCCGAGGGTTGGCTGGGCTGGCGCTGCGATCACCAGGATCCTCCCTCGACTTGCTCGCGGATCCGGCTGCTGACCGGATCCAGGTAGCGGTTGGCGAACCGCACATAGATCGTCGTGATGGCGAAGGTCGAGACGAACTGGAGCAAGCCGAAGATCAACCCCACGTTGACGTTGCCCACGACTTTGATGGCCATGAAGTGCGGCGCGAATGCAGCCAGCAGGACATACAGGAAGTACCAGGCCAGGAAGAACGCGGTCATCGGGAAGACGAATCCGCGCAGCCGCGCGCGCAGGGTGGCGAAGTCCGCGCCGGCATGGGCGGCGGTCCAGGGATCCACTGCGCCTCTGCTGCCGACCGCGCCGGCAGGCTCGGTGGTGCTCACGCAGACACCTCCAAGGCGATGGTCGGATGGCCGGCCAAGCCGGCGGTGGTCGGATGGCCGGCCCGCCCGGCGGTGGTTCGATTGCCGGCCCAGCCGACGGTTATGGCGATCATGCTGATGCTCCGTGGGTCGCGAAGACCGGGACACCCTAGTAGTGCGCCGTTCACCACCGTGCACCGGAAGGCTGAACCGGCCAAAGTGATTACCGACGGTGACGGCCGCCGCGAATCCGGGGCGGCGCGGCCGCGGATATTCCAGCGCGGCCGGGAAGCTGGCTGTAGTCCCGATCCGCGGACAATCCCAACCGGTCCGGTGCGTGCAGCCGCAGCAGGATGCGGGAGACGTCCGCCGGGACCCGGTCACTGGTTCGCCGGCTCACCACCACCATGGTCAAAAACGCCAGCGGCACGGTGAACACGGCGGGCTGCGCCAGCAGAGCCTGCCAGTCGGGCGGCAGCACGCCGGCTGCGGCAGGCAGCACTGCGGCGAACGCCAAGCCGCCGCCCAGCAGGATGCCGGCTGCCGCGCCGGTGTCGGTCAACCCCCGCCACCAGATGCCCAGCACCAGTAGGGGGCAGAAGGACGACGCGGCTACCGCGAAGGCGAGCCCGACGCCTTGGGCCAGATCCAGCGACGAGACCGCGAGCATGAATGCCAGCGGGACTGACCAAGCTGCCACCGTGGCCGCCCGGAAACCACGCAGCCGGCCGGGCAGCACATCGGTGGACAGCACCCCGGCGACACTGACCACCAGCCCGGTGGCCGCGGAGACGAACGCGGCGAACGCCCCGGCCGCGATCAGTCCGCCGAGCAGCAGCGCCGGCAAACTGCCGATGCCCAGCGCCGCGCCGGGCAACGCCAGCAGCGCGGCGTCGGTGTTCCCGGCGGCCAGTAGTTGGGGCACGTAAAGCCGGGCGAGCCAACCGGATACGACCGGGAACAAGTAGAAGATCCCGAGCAGGGCCAGTACCAGCAACGTGGTGCGGCGCGCCGCCGTCCCGTCCGGATCGGTGTAGTACCGGCCCAGGATGTGGGGCAGCCCCATGGTGCCCAGCAGCAGCGCCACGATGAGCGAGTAGGTGGCCAGTAGCGGGTGCTTGCCGGCGCCCATCGGACGCAGCCAGGCGCCGTAGTCGACAGCGGCATCGCTGGTCACCGGAATCCGGCTGCCCGCGTCAAAGTGCACGACGGCGTTTTTGTCGACTGTGTGCTCGCCGGGTTGCCAGACGACCGGCCCGTGCGTGGGCTGATTGTCTTGTCTGCCGTCTACTGTGACCCGCGTCGGCTCGGTGATCCTGAGCACGATGTTGTGATCCGGCTGGATGTCTTTGCCAACCGAGAAGGCGGGTGGCGGGGCACCGAGCGAGCTGCGCGCCGGTTGATGCTCGCCGGCGTAGTGGATCAGCAGCACGAAGACCGGGATTGCCAGCGCGGTCAGCTTGATCCAGTACTGGAACGCCTGCACGATGGTGATCGAGCGCATCCATCCCGTGTAGATGTTGAACGTCACGATCACCATGACCACGGCTGCGCCGACCCATTTCGGTTGGTGCGTCACCTCGTGCAGGGTGAGCCCGGCGCCCTGCAGCTGCGGAACCAGATACAGCCAGCCGACGATGATCACGAAGGCGGTGCAGATCCGGCGCAGCCGTTCCGAGCCCAACCGCACTTCGGCGAAGTCGGGCAGCGTGTAGGCGCCGGAGCGGCGCAGCGGTGCCGCCACGAACAGCAGCAGCGACAGATAACCCGCGGTGAACCCGAGTGGGTACCACAGCGCATCGACCCCGCCCTTGAGCACCAGCCCAGCAACCCCGAGAAACGACGCCGCGGACAGGTACTGTCCGGAGATTGCCGCAGCATTCCAGCGTGGACCCAGCGTCCGGGCGGCCTCCAGGAAATTCGAGGTGGCCCGTGCCTTGGCCCCGTAGAGCCCGGCGAGCATGGTGACCGCGGCGACCAGGACCATCGCAGCGACGGTCACGAAGAACGCAGCCAGCTCGGGCACCCTGAGGCTCAGTTCTCGACCATCTCGGCAAAATCCTGCTCGTTGCGCTCGGCGCCGCGGTTGTAGGTCCAGGCAACCGCAACGAAGAACGGGTAGGCCCCGAGGCCGAGCAGCAGCCACGGCAGACGCAAGCCCAGGATGGTGGTGGTGCCCAGGGACGGCACCAACAGGAACACCACCGGGATGGCGCCGAGTACGACCACGGTCAGCAGCATCAGCCGGACCGACAGCATCAGTTGCACCCGTACCAGCTGGCGGACCAGCACCTCACCGACGCTGGTCTGGTCCTCCAACTCCGCGAGGGTGCGAACCACCCGCCGGCTGTTGCGCCGCTTGGCCAGCACGATCCGTTCCCGCTTGCCGGCCTTGCCCCGACCGGCGATCGGGTAGGCGGTGCCGTCCTTCGCTGCCTGCTCCTGGGCTGCTGCCTCTTCGGCCGCCTTGACCAGCGCCGCCCACGGGTCATTGTCCGGGCCGGTCGCATCATCACTCATACCGCCGAGGCTCATCCGGCAAGCCTCAAACCGTGACGCTCATCGAGACGTCCAGCCCTGCTTGGCTGCCCGAACCAACCGGTCCTTGAGCTCGCGGGTGTGCCGGCGGCTGACCGGTAATTCGGTGGCGTCGTCCCCATTGCCGACCCGGACGACGTAGCCCGACGCCGACATGCGTAGTTCGGTGACCAGTGGCAGGGCGACCAAAAACGAGCGGTGAATGCGGACGAACCCGGCATCGGACCAGCGATCCTCCAACTGGGACAGCGGGATGCGGACTAGGTGGCTGGTGCCGTCACCGGTGTGCAGCCGCGCGTAGTCCCCGTGTGCCTCAACCCAGCGCACCGACGAGCGCGGCACCAGTTTGGTGGTGCCGGCGAGTTCGACCGGGATGACTTCATCCTCGCTGGGCTGCTCGGGACCCGGGGCCACCGCGTCCCGCCGGGATGCGGCGATCCGCCGCATGGTGTTGGCCAGCCGGTCCCGGCTTACCGGCTTCATCAGGTAGTCGGCCGCGCCGATCTCGAAGGCGTCGAGGGCGTTCTCGTCGTAGGCGGTGGCGAACACGACCGTCGGCGGGTTGGGAATCGTGGCCAGTACTCGGGCCAGCTCCAGACCATCCAGCCCAGGCATCCGGATGTCCAGAAACACCACATCGACGCGCGGCAGAGGGGTGCCGTTGGCGCTACGGCTGTCCGGCCGCAGGATCGTCAGCGCCTCGGTGGCGTTGGTGGCCGTCAGTATGGTGCCGATTCGCGGCTCGGCTTCCAGCACTTCTAACAGCATGGCCATGGGGCCTGGCTCGTCGTCCACGGCGAGCACGACAAGCCCGGGATTGTCGTCGTTGCCGCTCATAGACCGCCTCTCCGCCATCCGCCGCCGGTGGAAAAGACCCGGGACCGTCAATCCTAGTGTCGCTGTCCACGGTCGGAGCGGGTGTGCGTGGCCGACCTTACTGTCGAACTCGCCGGCAGGCTGGCTCGATCACAATGCGCGAGGTTGGGCGGGAAGGACATGCAGGCCGGTGAGGGCGTCACGAGCCCTTGCTGTGGCGCTTCTCGCAGCGGATTGGCTTCACAGGGGCGCCCGCGTTAGCTGACCCGTATGAGGTGATGACAGAGGGTTAGGCGGCCGCCGAGGGGGTAATTGGTCTAGGGCCAATCGACGAAGGAGGAGGGTGACCATGGGTAGCGCTGAGGAGACTAAGGGCAAGCTGAAAGAAGCGGCTGGGAGCATCACCGGCAGCGATGATCTCCGCGCAGAGGGCCAGGCGCAGCAGCACAAAGGCCAGCAGGAGGAGAAGGCGGCCGACGCACGCGCGATGGCCGACGAGCACGAGCGCAAAGCCGAAAGCTTCGAGAGCGTGGAGCAAGATCACCAGGGCACCTGACGCCGACGTTCCCTACGGCCCCCGGTGGATTGCCGGGGGCCGTTCGCTGGGACCGAGCTGACTGGGCTACAAACCGAAGCGGGACCAGGCCGCCCGGTGCTCGAGGGCTTCGAGCATCGCCAGCGCGGACTCCGGCGCAGTCCGGCTGCTCAGCGTCATCGCCGCAGGGGTTATACCCAGACGAGCCAGCAACGGCCGGCGCCCCTCGACCGTCACGATCTCCGCGTCGGGGTAGCGCTTGGTGATCTCCCCGCGCATCGTGCCAAGCCGGTCGATCAGGCCGAGCTCGACGGCCCGGCGACCGGTCCACACTTCGCCGGTGAACAGGTCTTGCTGATCGGTGGCCAGCACGTTGCCGCGGCGCGTGCAGACCCACTCGCGGAACATCTCGTGCAGCTCGGCCTGCATGCCGTGCAGCCAGACCACATCGTCTTCCTGCGCGGGCAGGAAAGGGTCCAGCCGGGCCTTGTTGGCTCCCGCGGTATACAGCCGCCGCTCCACCCCGAAGCGCTCCAGCAAACCGTGCAGCCCGAATCCCCGGCTGACCACTCCGATGGATCCCACCAGCGAGGTGGGGTGGGCGATGATCTCATCGGCGGCGCACGCCAGCCAGTAACCACCGGAGGCGGCGATGTCCTCACAAAACGCCAGTACCGGCACCCGTTTGCGGTCGGCGAGGCCGCGGATCCGGTCCGCCACCAGCGCAGACTGGGTGGGCGTACCACCCGGCGAGTTGATCGACAGTGCCACCGCGCGCAACCGGTCGTAGTTGAAGGCGCGGGTCAGCACAGAGTCGAGCGCGGCAAGGTTGATCACTCCGCGACCCAGCGGGGTGGGTGTCGGCGTGATCACCCCATGAAGTTTGACGGCAGCCACCACCGGGCCGCGCTCCCGCTGGGTGCCGGGCAACGGAAGCCGCGAGGTCAGATCCTTGACGTCCATTTGGCAAGCGTACGGAGCTTTGCTGACCGACCGCCGGGTCCGGTCGTTATGCGCTGACTGGGGGCTGGGTACGCGACGGGCTCGGCGTTGGCGGGGCGAGGGCCCGTACCCCGCGGCTGAACTTGGGAACCTTCATGCTGACCTTGGTGCCCTCGCCGAGCGCAGTCTCGACGACCAGGCCGCACTCGTCGCCGAAGGCCCCGCGTAGCCGGTCGTGCACGTTGCCCAGACCCACGTGGGCTCCGGTGATGTGAGAGTCGGTCATCTCGTCGCGCAGCCGGTCCGGATCCATTCCGATGCCGTTGTCCTCGACACTGATCACGCAATCGGATCCGGCGTCCTCCGCAACCACCGACACGGTGCCGCCGCCGGGCTTTCCCGCCAGTCCATGCCGGACGGCGTTTTCCACGAGTGGCTGCAACGCCAGGAACGGCAGCACCACCGGGAGCACCTCCGGGGCGATCTGCAGCTTTACCTGTAGCCGCTCCCCGAAGCGGGCCTTCTCGAGAATCAGGTACCGGTCGATGTTGTTGAGTTCCTCAGCCAGCGTGGTGAACTCCCCGGAGGCGCGGAAGGAGTACCGGGTGAACTCGGCGAACTCCATCAGCAGCTCCCGGGCCTCCTCCGGGTCGGTGCGGACGCACGAGGAGATCGTGGTGAGCGCGTTGTAGATGAAGTGCGGCGAGATCTGCGCGCGTAACGCCCGCACCTCGGCATGGGCCAGCCGGGATCGGGACTCGTCGAGTTCGGCCAGCTCGAGTTGGCTGGAGACGTAGCGGGCGACCTCGGCGGTGGCTCGCATCACGCCGGCCGCTGCAGGCCGCTCGCTGACGACCCCGAATGTCCCGACCACCCCGCCGTCCACCTCCAGCGGGGAGACGATCACTGCACGAATCGGGCAGTCGGCCCGCCCGCAGTCCATCTCGCGCTGGTCGCGGACCTGCTGGCGGCCGGTGCTCAAGGCCTCCAGGGCGGCTTCAGCAACCCATTCAGCGTGATGCTGCCCATCACCGTCCCAGGCCAGCATCACGCTTTCATCGTTGGTCAGCGCGACGGCTGTACAGTTCAGCAGGGCTCGCAGGTGCGGCGCCGCAGCGGTCGCCGAGGACGCCTGCAGCCCGTCGCGCAGCGGCGGTGAGGCTTGCGCCATGGTGATCAGCGCGTTGTAGATGGCTCGGTCGGCATCGGTACCGAATTGCCGCCGGCTGCGCGCCCAGTTCAGCAAACCGGCAGCGAGCGCTGCCCCGAGAACCAGGGCGAGTGCCGCCACCACCCCAGGGTTGCCGAGCAGACTCACGACTACATACTTGCGGGCGCGCTGCCAGCTGACAACGTCGCCTCGCCGTCCGCGCGCCTGCTCGCCAACGGACTCATCGATGCTTGTGCACTTTCAGCACCCGGGTTGACGGTCTTGGGGATGCTTGTGCACCTGTTTTCAGCTTGGCACCCGGTTGGATGTTCGCGAGATGTTCTGAGCCACTTTCGGCCAGTGCACGCCGCCGAGGATCCAACGTGCTGCCAGGTCGGCCGAGTAGCCGGCGTTGATCCACCGGGCCGCCACGACCATGGGGTGGTCGTGGCCTGCGTCCACCACGTCACGCAGCATTATGGCCAGCCGGAACACCTCGGTGTCGCGCGTGACGTAGCCGATCAACCGGCGGCTTCGGGTGCGGGGTGCTGAATCGACCGCGTCGTCCGGACTGACCGGAAACAGCAGCAGGCCGCGCTCGCGGAGCAGGTCGGCGGTCTGACGTTCCGGAGTCGGCTGCTCGGTCGGTATCCCGGAGCAGATCCATTCCACCGGACGGCCCAGCGCTGCGTCGTCAGCCGACCGTAGTTCCATCGTCCACGTCGCGCCTACCGAGCAGCACCACGAAGCGGTGAACACATCAGTACCGGGAGTCGGTTGCTCTGCGGGGGCCCTTCGTTGGGAGGGGGAAGCCACGGAGCGAATTGGTGAGAGGGACCGAACCACAGGGTTAGCGAACTCTCCATGAGGCGGCCGCGCCACCGCGGCAGGGGTGAATTGGTTGCCCTTCACCCCGATGGCTCACCCTCTGGAGTCAGCGGATCAGCCGGGACAGCCGGCGGTCGGCCAGTGGTTTTCCGCCAGTTTGGCAGGTCGGGCAGTACTGGAAGGCGCGGTCCGCGAACGAAACCGCACGTACCGTGTCACCACAGACCGGACACGGCAGACCAGCGCGGGCATGCACGGCCAAACCGGCACGTTTCTCAGCCTTGAGCCGGGCGGCGTCCTGGCCGACGCAGCGGGCTACCGCGTCGCGAAGCACTCGCTGCAAGGCCTCATGCAGGCGGTCCTGAGCATCGTCGGGCAGCCGTCCGGCGGTCGCATAGGGGGATAGCCGGGCAGCGTGCAGTATCTCGTCGGAATAGGCGTTGCCGATCCCGGCGATCACCGTCTGGTCGGTCAGCACCGTCTTGAGCCGTTCGGTGCGCCCACGCAGAACCTCGCCGAGCTGGTCGCGGGACAGCGCAAGAGCGTCCGGACCGAGCCGGTGGATGCCCGGTAACTTCGCCACAGCGACCGTGTCTGCCAGCACGTATACCGCGAGCCGCTTCTGAGTGCCCGCCTCGGTGAGGTCGAAACCCGCTCCATCGCTTAAGTGCACCCGCAGTGCGATCGGCCCCTTGCCAGGGCGTGGTGCAGTCGGGACCAGCGAATCCGACCAGCGCAGCCAGCCGGCGCGCGCCAGATGCATGACCAACGCGGGTCCGTCGGTGTACAACGCGAGGAACTTGCCGTGCCTGCGCGCCCCCGTCACCACCCGCTGGTGCAGCGCACTGACTGCCGGTTCTACCGTCTTCAGCACCGTGAGCGAGGCCACGTCGACGCGCGTCACGGTGGCGCCGACGGCGTGCTCGCGCAGGTGATGCGCCAGCGCCTCGACTTCCGGCAGTTCAGGCATGCCTTCCAGTGTTACGCAGATCTGGCGTGCCGAACTCCATGTTCACGAATCGCGAAGCGACCCCGGCGACACAATCCGCGTCAGTGGCCCGTGGGGTTCGTTGGGGTAGCCCTTCGCTTCGAGGTCATCGACGATCCGGAACATCTCCTCGCGGGCCGGCACCACGCCCCGCACGATGCCTTCCCAGTGCTCACCGTCGGTCTCGGGCGGGTCGGGCGTATCCGCCGTGATGACCCACGGTCGCTGCAGCGCCCACAACACCGGCAGCAGCAGCAATATCAGTAACAGCAGCAGCACGAACCACGCCGGTATGACCACATCGGTGGGAGTCCAGAACACCACGAACAAGATCAGCACGGCGAGCACGCCCAACATCGCGACGCCGGACACGTAGCCGGCGGCCAAGTCGTGTTCGAACTGGTCGGCCATCGCCGGGCGGGTCCAGCTGATCCTGCTGCGGACTACCCAGATGCGCCCGTCAGTGGCCGCCCGTACCACCCGCCTCATGATCAGACCTTTCGTAATATGCGGGGCACCCGCACCCGGTCGGTCCGTGCGTGCGCAGAAAGCGTCGCACGCCCCGACCTCCGTATCTTGCGGGGCACCCGCACCCGGTCGGTCCGTGCGTGCGTGCGCAGAAAGCGTCGCACGCCCCGTGTCTTGATGCCCGGATGAACGTACCCAGCGTAACGCCGGGTTGACTGGACGCGGGTGTAATGCTGGCGGGTGATGACGCAACCGCCCTCGTTCACCCGCCGCAAGGAAGATTTCCGCTGCCTGCATTGCGGAACATCGGTGCGCGGTAGCGGCTACACCAACCACTGTCCGAGATGCTTGTGGTCGCGGCACGTCGACGTCAACCCGGGCGACCGGGCCGCTGAGTGTGGCGCGGCGATGGAGCCTGTCGGAGCGCTCTGGGAAGGGGGCGAGATCGTCGTGGTGCAGCGATGCCTCGGCTGCGGGCAGATCCGGCGCAACCGTGCGGCTGCCAACGACGACCGGGACGCGCTGCTCGCCCTGTTCGGCCGCCCCGTCCCCAACCCACCTCGCTAGTACCGCAGGGTCTCATGGATGCATGTGCACTCTCCAGCCGCGCGAACTGCCGCCCGGCGGCGAAGGCCGGTGGCGTCACCAGCGATGTGCGGCGTGGCGGCGCTGGGTAGGCCGGTCGACGAAGCCGCGTGGGGCGCTTCGGTGCTGCGCTCCGGCAGTCTGCGGGACCCGTCGGCGGGTGCTGCCGAGCACACCGAGCGCGATCAGCACCCCAGCGACCGATACCAGTGCTGCGATCACCGCGTTCGCGTCGTTTCCGGCGGTGGCACGGACCGGAGTGACGTTGACCACCTGGTCGATAGGCTGCGCCGGGCGAGCGGGGGCGCCATCTGCCGGTGGTGCGGGCAGTTTGGAGTAGTCGACCAGCCCGGTCCGCTCCAGGGCCTCCATGTGCCGGTTGACCAGTGCCGCGGCGTTCGAGGCGAACGCCCGGATCAGCTCGTTTCGGGTACCGGCCCGCACTGCGGTGATGGCTGGCAGCACCTCACCATCGGTAACCCGCAGATGTTGCGCGAACATCCGGTCGTACTTCGGGCCAGCCTGCCCGGACAGCTCCTTCAACCAGCTCAGCTGCTGCACGGTTGGTTGGTCGGGCAGGGGCACACCGAGCTTGCCGGCGACCGCGCGCACCTGGTTGTCCAGGTCGCCGTAGTCCGCCGAGATGCGCTTGGCGACGGTGCGCACCTGTGGGTTGGTGCCCTGTTTCTGGGCCTGCTGCCCGCTTGATCCGCCGCACAGTCCAGCTTGGCGGATCGTGACCAGCAGATCACGATCCGCGGGCCCCAGCGGCCCCCACCGCGTTGGCATCCAGTTAGCGTCCTGGACTTCGGCTTGACTGCGAGGAGCAATGGCGATCGGGTATTGCGAAGTCCTCCAGTACTGGAACACGGCCAGAGTCAGTGCGGCGATCACCGCCAGGGCGACGGCCCATCGGACGAATCGGGGTACCGGGGGGCGCAATGCACAAACCTTTCTCCGCGAAGGCGTCAGCCAGTTTGTCAGGCCATTTTTTAGTTGGACAGACATTTAGACGAAGTCGAACTGTTCGGTGTGGATCCGCGGCTGCGGCACTTCCAGCCCGCCGAGCACGGTGAGTACGTCATCGACCATTGCGGGCGGCCCGCAGAGGTAGTAGTCGAGCTGGTTACGCCGGAACTTGCCGGGTAGTACTTCGGTGAGCAGGTTCTCGTCGACGCGACCGGACGGGCCGGTCCAGCTCGGTGGCGGCCGCCGGAGCACTTCGACGACAGTGAGGTCCAGCCGTTGCTGGAGCTGTCTGATTTCGCTCCGGAACAACAGCTCCTCGATAGTCGCCGCGATCACCAGCAGCCGGTGCGGACGCCGATCGCGTCGATGCGCCAGCGTCCGCAGCATGCTCATCATCGGGGTGATGCCGACCCCACCGGCGATCATCACCAGGCCGGTGGTGCGCCGCAGGTCGAGAGTGAAGGCGCCGTGCGGACCGTCGACCCACACCGGGCTACCCGGCCGCAACAGCCGAAGTTGGCTGGTGAAGTCACCACTGTGCCGGATCGTGAACTCGGTCCAGAGCCCCAGATGAGCGCTGGAGGCGATGGTGAACGGATGCTCCTCCGACCGGGCCGACGGGGACAGGCGCAGCCAGGCGAACTGTCCGGGGGCGAACTCGAGGGCTCGGTAACCCCGCCGCGAACGGCTGCGCCGCGGTTCCAAGACCAGGGTGCTCACCGTGCTGGATTCCGGCCGGACCTCGCGCACCACGTATTTGCGGCCGGCCCCGAAGACCGGCATCCACAGCCAGCGGTATCCCAGCACCACCAGCACGCCCAGCGCGAGGACGGTGAACAAGGCCCGCATCGAGGCGTCCCGTACGAGGTGGTTGAGCCACCAGATGTGCAGTGCACTGAGCACCAGCGCGGTGCCGGCCAGCGCCAGATGCGCCCACCGCCACACCTCGTAACGGTGCCGCAGCCGCCTGCGCAGCACCGTAAGGGCGATCAGCGCACCCAGCGCCACGGTCGCGCCGACCGCCGCGCGAGCACGATTGGGCGCATGCATCATGTCGAACAGCGCCAGGTTGGCGGGTTTGGCGACCACCACCAGGACGATGTGCAAGCCGACCAGCAGGACGACGGCCAACCCGACGAAGCGGTGGATGCCCAGCACGCCGTCGATGCCGAAAGTGCGCGTCAGTGAGCGCACCCGGGACGGCAACACCACCGCGCAGACGAGCATTGAAGTGGCGAGCAACCCCATCCCCACGGAAAGCTGGGACAGCAGCGACGAGCCGTCACCGGCCGGCCGAGCCGGCGGCGCGCCACCGTGCAGCAGGGGTGCCAGCAGCGCAGGACCGAGCAGCACGGCGAGGAAGGCCGTTGCCCACAGGGTTCGCTCCAGCTGGCGTCGCACGCCACGAACGGTATGGAGAACTGGGTACTTCGCTGGCGCAACCTGAGAGCGTTACCGGCCCGTGGTCGCTCACCCGGCTCTGTGGCGCGACGAACGACCGCCGGCTACTCCGAATGGAGAGATCCCTTAGGCCATTCGTCCGATAAGGCACTCAACGAAAACCGGTAACCGGATGGATCCGACCAGTCAACCTGCCGAACATCGATTGGCCACTGCCGCACAGCTAGTCTTGCCGCCGATGCAAATGGATCAACGATCGACGGTGCTAAGACATCCGGTTCTGTTGATGGTTCCCCTGCGCCAGACAACGAGCCGGGTGTTGCAGGCGTTACGGTCCACCGGGTTCGAGACCCGGGTCCTGGACGCCGTCCCGGACGTGCTGGATGCGGCCCGGGCGCGCACGCTGGCCGCGATCGTGCTCGATGTTGCGCTGGCCGGCTCGGACCCACGGTGCTTCCTGGACGAGTTGCGCAGGGTCGCACCGCAGCTGCCGGTCATCGCGCTGACCTCCCGCGAACAACGGGAGCAGACCGTGTCACTGCTGCGCGGTACCTTGGACGACTACCTCACCACGCCGTTTCCGGTGGAAGAGCTGGTCAGTCGGTTGCGGCTACGGGTTTCCGATCAACTGACCATTGACCGGACGGTGCTGCGCGCCGGGCTGGTCACCGTCGATACCGCGCTCGGCTTGGTCAGCGTCGCCGGCCGGTTGGTGACGCTGTCACCGACCGAATACGCCTTGCTGGTCGCGCTGGCCAGCCGGCCGGGCGAGCCAGTGTCGCAGGACCGGCTCACCACGGAGGTCTGGGGCCAGCGGAAATCATCCAACCTGGTCGAGGTCTACATCGGATACCTGCGCCGCAAGCTCGGCCCCGATCGCATCCGCACTGTGCGCGGGGCCGGCTACGTCCTCGACGGTTAAGGCGCGCACTCCTGTTAAGACGTGGCCGACATGGAGACATATCGGGGCTTCCGAGGGCCATAAACCCCGATATGTCTCCATGTCAGAAGCAGTACCTCATCGCGGTCGGTGAGAATGTCAGGGGTGCGTTCTAGAGTCGAGTCATGTCGACCGCGCCGGTGTGGCAAACCAGCGATGAGCAGCTGCTTGCTGAGCTCGGTGCATTGGAAACGCAGTTGCACGCCACGTGGGCGCAAATGCTGTCGGTGGTCGCTGAAATCGATTCCCGGGGTATTGCCGCAACCAAGGGTTATAGCACGACGGTGGAGCTGGTGCGGGCCATCGCGCGGGTGCCCCGAAGCGAAGCGCGGAGCCGGGTCGACGCCGCGGCCGACGTCCTGCCCGGTCGCGAGCTGGGCGGCACGCCGGTAGCGCCGCGGCTGCCGGAGACCGTTGCGGCGGTGGTCGAGCATGCGATTGGTGCGGCCGATGTGGCGGTGATCCGTTCGGTGCTGGCGCGCATCCCCGTGCACTGCGGTTCGCAGCAGCGTGCGCAGGTAGAAGCCGAGCTGGCTCGGCAGGCGCGCATCCTCGACGCTGGGCAGCTGGCAGTACTGGGCAAGCGGATGCTGGCCTACCTCGACCACGACGGCCGCCCACCGAAAGACAATCCCGAGGCCCGGCGCTGGTTGAGGTTGCGTGACCGTGACGGCGGTTGCGAGCTGGCCGGATGGCTCGACAGAGAAGCTGCCGAGGTCGTGCGGGCGGCCCTGAGCCCGCTAGCCGCGCCACGACCCGGCACCGATGTCGAGGTCGACCTGCGCACCGCGGTGCAGCGCGACGCCGACGCCCCCTCGTCGAACTCGCCCAGCGGGCCTTGGGCAGCGGCGATCTGCCCGCCGAGGGCGGACAACGCCCCCAGGTCGTAGTAACGGTGAGCCTGCCGGTGTTGCAAGGCCTTATCGGGTCGGCCTCGTTGGCGCTGGGCGGCCCAATCAACGCCGAGATCGCCCGCCGCATCGCCTGCGACGCCGAACTCATCCCGGTAGTACTCGGCGCCCGCGGTGAACCATTAGTACGACGGGCCAGCCGCACTGTGCCGTCAGCCATCCGCCGCGCGGTGCTGCTACGTGATGGTGGCTGCGCCTTTCCCGGATGTGCTGTCCCGGCCCGCTGGCGTGATATTCACCATTGTGTTCACTGGGTTGACCACGGCCCTACCAGTCTCGCCAATTGTGTAGCCCTGTGCGGCCGCCACCACCGGCTGCTGCACCATTCCGACTGGCGCATCGACATGACCTATGACCTCCCCGAATTCCACCCGCCACCGTGGCTGGGCAGCTCCCCACGCCGCAACCATTGCACACCGCCCCGGAACTCATCCGAATGCGCGAGTAACACGAGCGAGGGCACCTCCATGTCAGCTGTTTCCCCACTGCCCTGGACTGTGTCGTCTCTGCGCTACGCGCTGCCAGCTGGTGTTTGCTGAAGCCGAGGCGCACCGTACTCATCACCGAAGCCGGCGCAGGCTCGCAGGTACGAACTGCGACTGGCGCTCGATGGCGGCACGGATGTTGGAGCTTCAGCGGCCGGTGGCGACCGCAGCGCCGCAGTGGCTCGCACCAGGCGGCTGGCTACTCATCGAGACAAGCCAGCATCAACTGCCTCACACCGCCGACATCTTCGACCGCGCCGGGCTGCGCACCCGGGTGCCCCATTGCGAACTAACTATTGGACGCCACTGTCGTCATCGGATCCACGCAGGCCCACGTTCCCAGCCAACTTTGAGGTGCTGTGCAGCTTGCTCGCACGTCGCCCAGCGATAACTAAGCCATGGAGATCAGGGGTCCGGTACTAGACGCACGCGAGGGCGCTGCCCCGCGATGGTCGGTAGGGCGGACCGCCACGGTGGACGTGGTGGTGCCGGTATACAACGAAGAACGCGCGTTGCCCGGTTGCCTGCAGGTGTTGCGGTCCTACCTCAGTGATCAGTTCCCCTTCGAGTGGACGATTACGGTGGTGGACAATGCCAGCACTGATGGCGTGCTGCGGGTAGCCGGCGAACTCGCCGCGTACGACGACCGAATACGGGTGCTGCACCTGGATCGCAAGGGACGCGGGCACGCCCTGCGCACCGCCTGGGCCTACAGCGATGCCGACGTGGTCGTGTACCTCGACGTCGACCTGTCCACCAGCCTGGACGCGCTGCTGCCGCTGGTCGTCCCCCTGATCAACGGTCACTCCGACCTCGCGATCGGGTCCCGGCTCGCGCCCGGGGCGCGCACGGTGCGCAGCGCCCGTCGTGAGGTGATCTCCCGCTGCTACAACCTGATGATCCGGCTCACCCACCGCGCCCGGTTCTCCGACGCGCAGTGCGGGTTCAAAGCGGCTCGCGCCGAGGTGATCCGCCCGCTGCTGGCGCACGTGCACGACGACGGATGGTTTTTCGACACCGAGCTACTGCTGCTCGCCGAGCACAACGGGTTGCGGGTGCACGAGGTGCCGGTCGACTGGGTGGAGGACATCGACAGCCGGGTCCGGATATGGTCGACGGTCGTGGGGGACGTCCGGGGGCTGGTCCGAGTAGGCCGGGCCAAGGTCACCGGCGCCGCGCGGGTAGCCGACCTGCCGCGGCGGCCGGCACCCCGCCCCGCCCACCCGGACGCGGTGCTCGCCGCCGCCCGCGGCGGCGGGTTGCTGTGGCAACTGGCCGCGTTCGGGATGATCGGACTGGCCTCCACGGCGGCGACCGCCGTGCTGTACGCGCTGTTGCGGTCGTGGGCGCCGCCGCTGGTGGCCAACCTGCTTGCGCTGGTGGCGGTGAACCTGCTGAACACCGAGGCGAACCGACGGCTGACCTTCGCTGGAACAGGTGCTGCC
>JBHELN010000445.1:0-4575 GCA_046263115.1 Pseudonocardiaceae bacterium
CCTATCGCCTCGGCGATGCGCGCGTCACCCTCGATGGTCTCGACAGATCGGCCCTTCGACTTCAGGATCTCCTCGACCTTCATCAGTCCCCTCCCAATGCCACAGGTACTCCTATGGTCCCTCCTACCGGGGGCGCCCAACAGGGAAGATGTCCAAGGATCTTTGTGATGCCGACCTCAACCCCCGCCGGAGACGTCATCGCCACGCCGCCTGGCCGGCCTGCGCTGCGACGTGCGTCTCGGCGTACCTACCGGCTGACCATGCAGGTGTTCATCCGGCTCGTTGTCGCCCTGTTTTTCAGCACCGGCCTCACCGCCTGCGCCAACCGACCACCGGGGCCGGCCGCCGACCCGGCCCCGGTATTGAGCAACGCGCAGCCCTGCGTCAGCACGGGCACCGTCACGTTCAGCTGCGCGACATTGACCGTGCCGCTCGACCACGCCGGGCTACATCCCGGGCCGCCGTCCGCCGGGCGGTTGACGCTGCAGGTGGCGATGGCCGATAACGCGGACGCACCGCGCGGCGTGCTGATATTTCTCACCGGCGGACCCGGCCAGCCGGGAGTGCCGTTCGCGCCGAGCGTGGCCAACCTGCTGTTTGAACCCTCGGTAGTGCGCGACTACCGGCTGGTGCTCATCGACCAGCGCGGCACCGGCGCCGGGGCACTGCTGTGCCCGCAACTGCAGCAGGTGATGGGTAGCTCTGATTTGACCGTGCCCCCAGCCGGTGTGGTGCCGGCCTGCGCCCAGGCGATCGGGCCGGCCCGGCAGTTCTTCACCACCGCCGACACGGTTGCCGACCTCGATGCGTTACGCCAGGCAATGGGCGTGGACAAGATCAGCATCGACGGCGTGTCCTACGGCACGTTCGTCGCCGAACGCTACGCGATCCTGCACCCCGACCGGGTCTCCCGCTTGGTGCTGGATTCGGTGGTACCGCACGACGATCTCAACCCGCTGGACCTGGCGGCCATCGAGCGCACCGCCGAGGTGCTGCGGATGGTCTGTCGGGACAACGGGTGCCCGACCGATCCCGCGCAGGAGCTGTCCGCGGTGGTGCAGGCTCGCCATGACGGCCCAGAGCTGCTCGACACCCTCACCGGGCTGACCATCGGCACACCGCAGCTGGACGACGTCCCCGCCGCGTTGCACGACGCGGTAGGCGGCGACTACACGAAACTGGAAGCGATCATCGCCGCCGAACATCGTGACCAGGCCGCCACTGCCCAGGAACTGAGCCAGGGTCTGCATGCCAGCACGTTGTGCGAGGATCTGCGCGGGCCCTGGGGTGACGCCGCCACGCCGGTGTCCGGCCGGGTCGCTGCCACCCAGCGTGCGGTAGCCGCCCTGCCGGACGCCGCTGTCTTCCCGTACGACCGGGCCACCGCGGCCGGCAACGGCATCGCGGTGACCTGCGAGCAGTGGCCGTCGACGCCGGTGGTCGGGTTCCCTGCCGGCCGCGACCTGCCGGCGGTCCCGGTACTTCTGCTGGCCGGCGACCGCGACCTGTCGACGCCGCTGCCGTGGGCCCAGCAGGAGGCCGCGCATGCGCCGCGGGGCCACCTCGTGATCATCCCGGGCTCCGGCCATTCCACCCAGTCCAGTAACGCCCCGATGGCCCGCAGCACCGTCACCGCCTTCCTCGCCGCCCCCTGAAGGCCCCCAGCTCTTGTCAGCGGGGGCGTTGGGCATGTCGATGGTCGACGTGCGAGTGGGAACCGGGTCTATCAGAGTTGTGCGGCGGGGATCCGAAATGGGCGGTGGCCAAGGTGGCGCCGCGGCCGTCGGTCAGTCGGGCGGTGGCGAGTGTGTTGCGGTCGACGGGGGCCGGGCCGCCCCACGCGCCGTGCCCGTGGGTGAGGGGGAAGGTGCCGACGCGCACTGCTGAGCCGTCCCGCCGAACCACGTCGCAGTGCACCGTGTTGCTGGTGGTACCTCCCGTGTTGCTGGCGGTACCTCCGTCGAGTGACAGATAAATCCAGGAAGGACTGCCGGGGTAGACGTAGGCGTTGCCGACCTGGTGTTGCGCGGTGGTCAGTGGTGCGTACATGATGGTCCGCTCACCGGCCTGAGCGTCGGCCTCGGCCGGTGCACCGTTGTCTTTCGAGTAGCTGAGGATCCCTCCGACGGCGGCTAGCGCGATGGCGACCAGGCCGGCGGCAGCGGGTATCCACCACCGCTGCCGGGCGCGCGGTTTCTGCGGCGTCAGCGCGCTGATCACCCGCTGTTCGAATCCGGCGGGTGGCTCCGCGGCCGGCAACAGCTCAACCAGTCGGTCGGCCGTGACCGTCAGTGCGGACACCGTGTCCTGGCAGGAGATGCAACGCTCCAGGTGGGCGAGCGCGTCGGCACGCTCGCGGCAGGGCAGCACGTCGAGTGCCAGTTCCGCGGCGACCTCCTGGCACTGCTGGCAGGTCAGTTCAGCCATGATCGGCTCGCGGGACGGGTAGCACGGCGTGCAGCTTGGTCATGGCGGCGCGGATGCGGGACTTGGCGGTGCCCACCGGGACATGTTCCGCGTCGGCGATCTCGCGGGCGGTCAGCCCGTGTACCGCGGCCATCACCACGGCTCTGGCCTGCTCGGGCGGCAGGGTGGCCAGCGCGGTGCGCAGCTGCGTGGACGTCTCGCTCGCCAGCGCCCGGCGCTCAGGGCTGTCGGTGATGGCCACAATGAGCGGCAGCAGGTCTTCGGGGTCGATAGGCGCGGGACGCCGGATCCGCGCTGCGTCCACCGCGAGGTTGTGCACGATGCGGGTCAACCAAGTACGCACCGATCCTCGTCGCGGGTCGTAGAGCCCAGCGTGTTGCCAGGCGCGCTCAAAGGCTTGTTGAGCGATATCTTCGGCCAGGCCGCGGTCGCCGACAACGGCGAACGCCACACCGAACACCATCGGCTGGAATCGGCGGACGAACGCCACCGCCGCCTGCGCGTCCCCCGCGCCCAGGCCGGCGAGCAGCATGTCGTCGGACGTCCGCGCCGCGGGTGCCCAGCGGATGGACATATCACTCATTACACACCCACCTCGACCCGGATCCCAGCGCCCGGAGGCTGGGCGGTGAGGGTGGCGAGGGCGGCGTCGAGAACTTCGAGGGTGGGTCGTTGGTCAGGGTCCCGGTGCAGGCAGGCGTCGATGACGGTGGCGACGTCGGGAGGTAGCCGGCGCCGGGCGCGGATCCTGGGTGCGGGCTGGGCGTGCTGGGCGTGGCAGTGCGACAGCGTCGAGCCGGTCGACAGAGACACGTCGGGGATGTCGAAGGGTTGGGTTGCGGTGGCGGCTTCGTAGAGCACCAGACCGATACCCCAGACGTCGGCGGGTGGCCCGAGTTCACCGCCGGTGATCTGCTCGGGTGACATGTAGCCGGGGGTGCCGGTACCGGCTGGGCAGCGGCCTGGCGGGCGGGCCAAGCTCAAGTCGATCAGTCGGGCGACGCCCTGGCTGGCGATGATGTTGCTGGGTTTGACGTCGAGGTGCAGGTAGCCGCGGCTGTGCAGGTAGCGCAGTGCCGAGCACAACTGCTGGCCCAGATAGCTCAGGTCCGTGGCGCTGAGTTTCGCGGGACGCCCGCGCCCGGTTTTTGCGGGACGCCCGCGCCCGGGCCGGCGGCTATCACCGTCGAGCAGGTAGCCCAGGGTGGCGCCGGTGAGGTTTTCCAGGACCAGCAGCGGCGGCTGCCCGTCAGGTCGGGCGATGTAGTCGTAGGCGCGCACCAGGTGTGGGTGAGACAGCGACAGCAGCAGCCGCGCTTCACGTTTGAGGTGGCGCCGGGCCGAGGCGTCAGTGGCGGCATCGGGTCGCAGCGTCTTGATGAAACACCGGCAGTAGCGCTGCGCGCTCCAGGCCTCGTAGCAGTCGAGATCCTCCCCGCGGCGCACGTGCTCGACCACCACGTATCCGGGTGCGAACTGGTATCCCGGTGGGTGCGGAGGCGGTTCGTGGGCCGTCATATCGGGGGTCATAGCGGTTCCGGCTGCAGGCGAGGCAGGTGGTGTATCCGGTAAAGCTGGGCGTAGCTCGGATTGCTGAACAGCAGCTCGTAGTGGGTGCCGGCGCCGGTGATCCGTCCGCGGTCGAGGAACAGGATTTGGTCAGCGTCGGTGACCGTGAGCAGGTTGTGCGAGATGATCAAAGTGGTGCGCCCGGTCATCAGCCGCCGCATCGGCGCCAGGATGCGCTGGGCCGACGCGGCGTCCAGCCCGGTGGTCGGCTCGTCGAGCAGCAAGACCGGGGCATCCCGGATCATGGCTCGGGCGATGGCCAACCGCTGGCGTTGCCCCCCGGACAGCAGCCGTCCTCGTTGCCCGATCCGGGTGTCGTAGCCGTCGGGCAAGGCGCTGATGAACTCGTGCCCGTCTGCCGCAGTGGCCGCCGCGACTACCTCGGCGCCGGTGGCGTCGGGTTTGCCCCACAAGATGTTGTCGCGGATGGTCCCGTCGAAGACCAGTGTTTCCTGCAGTACCGTCGCCATGTTGCCTCGTAGGCTGGCCAATTCCAGATCTCGCAGGTCGACCCCATCGAGGGTGATGTGGCCGATGTCAGGGTCGTAGAACCGCAGCAGCAGCTTTCCCAGGGTGGAC
>JBHELN010000446.1:0-4157 GCA_046263115.1 Pseudonocardiaceae bacterium
AAGGTGCGGATCTCCAAGGCCAGGCGAGTTAGGGATGGCGCATCCAGACGCTTGAGATCGGCAGGGCTGTGCACTGACTCCAGCAGGGTCACGGATCTCCCCCCAGGCTCGGCAGCGGCTCACGACGATACCGAGCGCCCAGTCTACGGCGGCATCAGCGAGCCAGCGCAGCCACGCATTCGACGTGATGGGTCATCGGGAACGCGTCCAGCGCCCGTAGTGCCAGCAGCCGGTAACCGCCCTCGAGATACGCGGCGACGTCCCGAGCCAGCGCTGCCGGGTCACAGGCCAGGTGGACAATGCGAGCAGGCCGGCGACCGGTGACCGCGGCGGCCACCGGCCGGCCGGCCCCCCGCCGGGGAGGGTCGAGCACCACCACGTCCGGCTGCCCCGGCAGCTCAGCCAGGGCCCGCTCCACCCGTCCGGTGACGAAACTCACCTGCGGCAGGTCGGCCAGGGCCGCCGCGCCGTCGGCGGCGGCATGCCGGGAGGTATCCACGACGGTCACCGAGCCGGTCGTTCCCACCTGACCGGCCAGCACGGAGGCGAACAAGCCCACGCCGCCGTAAAGATCCCACGCCGTGCCCCCGCGCGGCGCGGCCGCCAAATCCGCGACCAGGCGGGCGAGCACATCGGCAGCGGCTGGGTGCACCTGCCAGAAACCGTGCGCAGACAGCTCCCAGCGACGCCCGACGGCGTGCCGCACGATGCGCCCGCTGCCGCGAACCTGGGTAGGCGGCCGCCCCGGACGCAGCTGCGCCACATGCACCTGACCGGAATCGTCGGCGACCACCTCCAGCTCCGCGCCCGGGCGCCACCGGCGCGTCAGCACTGCCTCCAGCGAACCGGCGGCCGCCAGCGGGCAGGCCGGCACCGGCACCACCGTGTGGCTGCGATACGCCCGGAAACCGGGCCGCCCCTTCGCATCGACCGCCAGCCGGGTTCGAGTCCGCCAGCCCAGCGGGCCACCGGGCAACTCTTCCACCGTCACCGCAATGTCCAGTCCGGCGATCCGATGCAGCTGCTCGGCCACCACCTTCGCTTTGAGCTCCCGCTGCACCGCCCGATCGACGTGCTGGAAGTCGCAGCCGCCGCATCCACCGGGACCCGAGGCCGGACACGGCGGCGCCACCCGGCCCACGGCGCCGTCCAGCACCGCCACGGCGTCAGCCCGGCAGTAGGAGCCGCCGCGGTCTTCGGTCACCACCGCGCGGACCCGCTCGCCGGGCAGAGCATGCCGGACGAACACCACCCGACCCTCGTGCCGAGCGACGCAGAACCCACCGTGGCCCACCGGCCCGACGGCCAGTTCCACCTCGGTCCCGACATCGGTCACGGCCGATCACCCGACCGCTGCTGCGAGGTGACCGCTGCGGCACCGCTGCCCGGTGCACCATCAGCGGCAGCGCGGCCACCGGCCGTGCCGGCAGGACCGGCGTTCCTGCCCCAGCGCACCGCGCCCGGCGCGATCTGTTCACGCTGCACGACCCGGTCGGAGGAACGCAGCTGCCAGGGAACGCTGGTCACCATCACGCCCGGCTCGAACAGCAGGCGGGCCTTGATCCGTAGCGCGCTCTGGTTGTGCAGGATCTGCTCCCACCAGTGGCCGACCACATACTCCGGGATGAACACCGTGACGACGTTACGAGGATTGTCTGAGCGGGCTCGCTTGACATAGTCGACCACCGGCTTGGTGATCTCCCGGTAGGGGGACTCCACCACCTTGAGCGGGATGGGAATAGCGTGTTCCTCCCATTGGGCAACGAGGTCGCGGGTGCTTGCCTCATCGACATTGACGGTGACGGCCTCAAGCACGTCCGGACGGGTCGCGCGGGCATAGGCCAGCGCCCGCAGGGTCGGCAGGTGCACGGTGGACACCAGCACGATCGCGTGGTTACGAGACGGCAGCACGGCATCGGTCTCCCGCGGGACCAGCTCGGCGGACACCCGGTCGTAGTGCCTCCGGATCGCCCGCATCAGCGCGAAGATCATCACCATCGCCGTGATCGCGATCCAGGCGCCCTCAGTGAACTTGGTGATCAGTACCACCACCAGTACGGAACCGGTCATCACCAAACCCAGCACATTGATCGTTTGTGAGCGGCGCATTCGTCGTCGCTCCGCCCGGTCAGGCCCACGATCGAGCAACCGGTTCCAGTGCCGCACCATGCCGGTCTGACTCAACGTGAACGAGACGAACACCCCCACGATGTAAAGCTGGATGAGCCGGTTGACCTCGGCCCCGAACGAGATCACCAGGATGGTCGCCGCGCCGGCCAGGAAGATGATTCCGTTGGAAAACGCCAACCGATCACCACGGGTATGCAACTGGCGGGGCAAGTAGCGGTCCTGCGCCAGGATTGAACCCAGCACCGGGAAGCCGTTAAACGCGGTGTTCGCCGCCAGCACGAGGATCAGCGCGGTGACTCCGGCGATGAAGTAGAACGCCACCGGGAAACCGTCGAACACCACCTGCGCGAGCTGCGCGACCAACGTCTTCTGCTGGTAGGCAGGCGGCGCGCCGATCAGCTGCCGTGCCGGATCCTCGGCCATCTTCACACCAGTGACCTGCGCTAACACGATCAGACCCATCAGCATGGTGACCGAGATACTGCCCAGCAGCAGCAACGTGGTGGCCGCATTGCGCGACTTCGGCTTGCGAAATGCCGGTACGCCGTTGCTGATGGCCTCCACTCCGGTGAGGGCCGCACAACCCGACGAGAACGCCCGAAGAACCAAGAACACCAGTGCCAGACCGACAAGCTGGTTACCCTCGGCGTGCAATCCGAACCCGGCGGACTCGGCGCGCAGCTGTTGTCCAAGCACCAGCGCGCGGAACAGACCCCATACGAGCATCGCGACAATCCCGACCATGAAGGCATAGGTGGGAATGGCGAAGGCCGTACCGGACTCCCGGATCCCGCGCAAGTTGGCTGCCGTCAGCACGACAATCGCCGCCACCGCGAAGGCCACCTTGTGGGTGGCGACAAACGGCAGTGCGGAACCGATGTTGGAGGCCGCCGAGGAGATCGATACCGCCACTGTGAGGATGTAGTCGACGAGCAACGCACTGGCCACAACGAGTCCCGCGGTGTTCCCCAGGTTCGCCGTGGCAACTTCGTAGTCGCCACCGCCGGACGGGTACGCCCGGACGTTTTGCCGGTAGCTGGTGACCACGACGAGCATCACGGCGGATACCACAAGCCCAACCCACGGCGCGAATGAGTAGGCCGAGATTCCCGCCACCGACAGGATGAGGAAAAGCTGTTCAGGGGCATAGGCGACCGAGGACAATGCATCTGACGCGAAGACCGGTAGTGCGATGCGCTTGGGCAGCAGCGTGTGACTGAGCCGTTCGCTGCGGAACGGCCTACCGACGAGAATCCGTTTGACCGCAGTCGCGAGCTTGGACACGCGTCAAAGCCTACGGCCGGGCCTCGCCCGGCGAGGCACGGCGGCAGCATCGGCGATACGGTTTGGCTGGCAACTCCCCGACCACTGACGACCCAACCAGGAGTGACCGCGTGCATGTCGTGATCATGGGTTGTGGCCGGGTAGGCGCCGGTCTGGCACTGGCGCTGGAACGCCTCGGCCACGACGTGGCCGTGATCGACCATAATCCGGAGGCATTCCGCAGACTCGGCGCCGACTTTCACGGCCAGCAGCTTCGCGGCGGCGGTTTTGACCGCCAAGTGCTTATCGAGGCGGGCATTGAGCGTGCCGAAGCGTTCGCCGCAGTATCTAGCGGCGACAACTCCAATATCATCTCTGCCCGGGTCGCCCGGGAGACCTTCGGGGTGGAACACGTCGTCGCCAGGATTTACGATCCCAAACGCGCAGCGGTGTACGAACGGCTCGGCATTCCCACGGTCGCCACGGTGCCCTGGACCACGGACCGCTTCCTGGGCATGCTGCTGCCCGACGGAGTGGCGGCGGCATGGCGTGACCCGTCCGGCACGGTTGCGGTGCTGCAGCTGCCCCTGCATGAGGAGTGGGCCGGGCGCACCGTGGGTGAGCTGGAGGAACACAGCGGCGCACGGATCGCCTTCATCGTCCGGTTCGGCACCGGGGTGCTGCCCGATCACAACACCGTGGTGCAGGGTGACGACCAGGTGTACGCCGCGGCGGTGTCCGGCACCGTCACCGATGTCACCACC
>JBHELN010000447.1:0-2628 GCA_046263115.1 Pseudonocardiaceae bacterium
CAAGCGCAAGGGATGACTTAGCCGGTGCCGGCCAGCCTCGGCATTACCCGCTGGTTGAGTTCCTCGGCGAACTCGATCGGGTGCCGGTCGGGCATCACCTGCACCTCGCTGACGCCCAACGCTGCGTACTGCTCGACGTCGGCGAGGAAGGCGTCAGTCTCCTCAAGCACCGGCGGCCCGATCACCAACACGGTCTTCTCGATGCTGTCGTAGTCACGGTCCTCGGCGGCGCAATGCCCGCGCAGCACCTCCAGCTTGGGTGCCACGTCGGCCGGCCTGGAGCCGAACACGTTGCAGGCGTCCGCATAGCGGGCCACCAACCGCAGCGTTCGCTTCTCCCCACCACCGCCGACCAAAATCTGCGGCCGGGGCCGCCCCAGCGGCGCCGGCACGCACAGCGTTTCCTCCAGCTGGTAGTGCCGCCCGTGGAACGGGCCGTTGTTGTCACTCCACATCTGCAGGCAGATCTGCAGTGTTTCCTCGAGTCGCTCGAAGCGCTCAGCGATCGGCACCACGGGCACGCCCAGACCGCGCTGCTCCCGCGCGTACCAGGAGGCACCGATGCCCAGCCGGGCGCGGCCGCCGGACAGCACGTCCAGCGTGGTGACGGTCTTGGCGAGCAGGCCGGGATAGCGGTACATCACGCCGGTGACCATCAGGCCGAGGGTCATCCGCTCGGTCCGGGCCGCCACATATCCCAGCGTGGTGTAGCCCTCCAGCATGGGTTCATCAGCGGTGCCCCGGTGCTCCATCTGGAAGAAGTGATCCATGACGGTGAACGAGGCGATCCCGCCCTGTTCGGCCAGGCGCGCCGTCTCCGCCAAGGTCGGCGCCATCGCGGCAGGATCGGCCGGTGTCGAGTAGTTCCAGTAGTGCAGGCCCAGTTTCACGGCGCTCCTCCACACGACGGCACGATGAGCGACTAACGCCAGCTTCCGGCGCCTCTCGCAAGAAACAGCCTATGAGCAAGGCACTCGCGGCAGGTGGTTATGGACCGACATTCCACCGGCGGCGACGGCGGCTCAAACATCTTGGGGCCGACGGCAGCGTCTTGATCGCCGATCCCGGCATGCGCGAACCGGAGTGGGGCACACTGTCCCGAGAATGCAGTCCCCACGCACGCGGTTAGGCTGGGGCGCGATGACCTACCTTGATCATGCGGCTACCACGCCTATGTTGCCGGAAGCGGCGGCGGCGATGAGCCAGGCATTGTCGACGTTGGGCAATGCCTCGTCGCTACACGGGTCGGGGCGTCGGGCTCGTCGCACGGTCGAAGAGTGCCGGGAGAGCATTGCTGAGGCGCTTGGTGCCCGCCCTTCGGAGGTGGTCTTTACCGGGGGTGGCACGGAGGGCGACAACCTCGCCGTCAAGGGGCTGTTCTGGCAGCGCCGTGCCACCGACCCGCGCCGTATCCGGGTGCTCGCCTCCACCGTCGAACACCATGCGGTGCTCGACGCGGTGACCTGGCTGGCTGATCACGAGGGCGCGCAGGTGGAGTGGCTCGAGGTGGACGGCACCGGCCGGGTGCACCCCCAGACCCTGCGCGCCGCGCTGGCTCGCGACCCCGACTCGGTGGCCCTGGTGACGGTGATGTGGGCGAACAACGAGGTCGGTACCGTTGCGCCAATCCGCGAGCTGGCCGATGTCGCGGCCAGTTATGGGGTGCTACTGCACACCGACGCGGTCCAGGCGGTCGGCCAGTTGCCGGTGCATTTCGGCGCATCCGGGACCGCCGCGCTCACGTTGACCGGGCACAAGCTGGGCGGCCCGTACGGAGCAGGGGCGCTGCTGCTGGGCCGGGACGTGACGGCCACCCCGCTGCTGCACGGCGGCGGCCAGGAGCGTGACGTGCGTTCGGGCACCTTGGACGTGCCGTCAATCGTCGGATTGGCCACCGCGGTCCGGCATGCGGTGGCGAGCCAGCCGCGCAGCGCGATGGCAGTCGGCAAGCTACGTGACGAGCTGGTGGAAGGCATCATGGTCCGGGTGCCCGATGCGGTCCTCAACGGGGACCCCGGTGACAGCCTGATCGATGACGGCCCCTCACGGTTGCCGGGCAATGCGCCCCCCACCTTCCCAGGTTGCGAGGGTGACTCACTGCTGATGCTGCTCGACGCCCGCGGTATCGAGTGTTCCACCGGTGCGGCCTGCACTGCCGGCGTGGCGCAGCCCTCCCACGTGCTGCTGGCGATGGGTGCCGCCCCTGCCGCGGCACGCGCCTCGCTGCGCTTCTCCCTCGGGTGGACCACCACGGCTGCGGACGTGGCAGAGGTACTCGACGCGATCGAGCCGGTGGTCGCCCGGTCGCGAAGTGCGGCAACCAGGCGGGCGAGGGTGTTGTGAAGGTCCTGGCCGCGATGAGCGGCGGGGTGGACTCCTCGGTGGCAGCCGCCCGCGCGGTGGACGCCGGGCATGAGGTAGTGGGCGTCCACCTGGCGCTTTCGGCGCAGCCCGGCACGTTGCGCACCGGTGCCCGCGGGTGCTGCACGAAAGAGGATGCCGCCGACGCTCGCCGGGTCGCCGACATCATCGACGTCCCGTTCTACGTGTGGGACTTCGCCGAGCAGTTCAGCGCCGACGTGGTGGATGACTTCGTCGCGGAATATGCCGCCGGCCGCACCCCCAATC
>JBHELN010000448.1:0-5039 GCA_046263115.1 Pseudonocardiaceae bacterium
CACGGCCGCTACCTGCCGCAACCGCCGACCACGCCGCGCGTCAACAGCGTCACCGAGCGCGCCAGCACAAGTTGCTGGCCAACCCGCGGCTGCGCAAGCTGGTGCAGTGCAAGCTCAACCGCTGATGGTCACCAGACCAGATCAGCGGCTGGCTGCGCCTGACTTATCCCGACGATCCGACCATGTGGCTATGCCCAGAAACGATCTGTGAAGTGTCGTTGCGGTGCTCCTGGTGGAGGACCACCAGACCCGGCGCCGGTGCCCCGACGTGACTCCGAGATGATCTGGCCGGTTTCGAGCATATCGTTGCGATACCAGAGCCGGCGGCTCAGCTGCCCCGCCCCTTGGTCACCTTGGTCCGCAACCGCACCGTGGCGAAGGTCGACTCGGTCGGGTTGATGCTTGAGGTAGACCCAATGTTTGGCCGGGAAGTCATAGAAGGCAAGTAGCTGCTCAGCCTGATCGACGATCTTGGCGACGGCCTTGGGGTGCGGCCGGACCGCCACGGAGTCTCTGGCACCAGCTGCTACCGCCGGAAACGGGAGCCGGACCGGAAAAAGCGGCGGTTGCACCTCCGCCCGGGGCGCCGAATAGCGTTTTTCGTGTCCCTCCGGGTGGGTACGGAATTGCTGGCGCATCCCCTGAAAAACACATCAGGAAATACCAACTCTAAACTTTTATGAACAACTGTCCGTGATGGCGCTCGCAGCGTCTGCGGTCGAATATCAAAAAGGCGCACGATAATGGCAGAATCCGCCGATTCGATTGTCCGGACCGCCGGCGCGTCCGGGTCCGCTCCCGGCTCCGACGGATTCCCGTCGGCGCGGGAGTGTTGTCGGGAACGGATCACCGCGAGGTGGCTGACCCCGCGCGCAGCAGCGGACGGATCCACGCGAATGCGCTCGTCAGACGCCCTGATGAGCCTGCGGGCCACTGTCGGCGAGTAGTGGCGAGAAACTGCCGGAAATCGGCGTACCGGGTTTATTCCGCTGCCCATCTGAGATATCATCTCTGACCATGGCGGATGTTAGCCGAGAAGGAGTCGTTCCTGCCGGCATCGGTCGTCATCGAACGGCGACGTCGCCATGATCTGGGAAGTACTGGTCCTCGGTTTCGTACTTAGTCTCGACAATTTCCGGGTCTCGATCGCCCTCGGCACCGTCCCATTCGGTCTGAAGCGCGCGGTGCAGGTCGCGCTGACCTTTGGGCTGTGGGATGGGATTATGCCCCTGATCGGGCTGTTGATCGGTCGCCAGATCGGGGAGGCCGTCGGGGACGTCGCCGACTACGTGGGCGCAGCTGCCCTCGGCGGGTACGGTCTCTACCTCGTCATCTCGGCCCTTCGGAACCCCGAACCGGACGAGCTGGACCACCCGTGGGCGCTGTTCGGCATCCCGTTGTCGCTGAGCCTGGACAATCTGTTCGCCGGGGCAAGCCTGGGGATGCTCGGGCTCTCGCCGTGGTTCTCGGCGGCGGTCTTCAGCACCATGACGGCGGTGCTGTCGCTGATCGGACTGCAGGTGGGGCGGGCGGCCGCCAGCCTCATCCGGATCCGCTCCGACCTGCTGAGCGGAGTGACGCTGATCATCGCCGCGGTCGCGCTGGCGTTGGTGTTCGGCGGCTAGACCGCTCCGCCCGGAAGGCGGGCGGTCCTGCGGGCCCGGTGCGGGCGGGGGACCAGCGCCCGGTCGCCCGCCCCCGGGTCCGCGTTGGCGGCCTCGACCGCCCGGGCGACGAGCTCGTGGTCGGGTGACAGGTGGCAGACCGGGTCGGTGCGGGCGGCGTCCCCGGTGAGCTGGAACGCCTGGCACCGGCACCCGCCGAAGTCCAGCTCCCGCCGGTCGCAGCTGCGACAGGGATCCGGCATCCAGCCGGTCCCCCGGAACGCGGTCATCACCGGGGACCCGGTCCAGATCTGCTCCAGCGAGTCCTCGCGTACGTTGGCGCGCGGCAACGGCAGGGTCTGGGCGGCCGGGCAGGGCAGGGTGTCGCCGTTGGGCGTCACCGTCAGCTGCCGGGAGGCCCAGCCGCCCATGCAGGGCTTCGGGTAGCGGCTGTAGTAGTCGGAAATGATATAGATGACGTCCATGCGGTCCCGCAACCGCTCGCGGGCGGCCCGCACGACGACCTCGGCCGCCTCGAGCTGGGCCCGGCTCGGCAGCAGCGCGTCACGGTTGCGCCACGCCCAGCCGTAGTACTGGGTGTTGGCCAGCTCCACCCGGTCGGCGCCCACCTCCTCGGCCAGCCTCAGGACGTCGGAGACGCGGTCGATGTTCTGCCGATGCAGCACCACGTTTACGGTGAGCGGCCAGCCCAGCTCCTTGACCACGCCCATGGCCTCGACCTTGCGCCGGAAGGACGGGGTGCCGGCGATCCGGTCGGACACGGCCGGCTCGTCGGCCTGGATGCTGACCTGCACGTGGTCCAGGCCGGCGCCCCGCAGCTGCTCGGCCCTCGGGCGGGAGAGCCCGATCGCGCTGGTCACGAGGTTGGTGTAGAGGCCGACCTCGTGGGCGCCGGCGACGATCTCCACCAGATCGCGCCGCAGCAGCGGTTCCCCGCCGGACAGGTGGCACTGCAGCACTCCCAGATCCCGGGCCTCGACCAGCACCCGCTGCCACTCCTGCGTGCTCAGCTCGTCCTGGTAGTCGGCCAGATTCAGCGGGTTGGAGCAGTACGCGCAGGCCAGCGGGCAGTGGTAGGTGAGCTCGGCCAGCAACCCGAAGGGGCTATCCATCGGTGAGCTCCACGCAGCGCCGGGCGACGAGCCGGGTCAGGAACCGCCGCACCTCGTCGTCGACGACGCTCTGGTACCGCGCGCCCAGCTTGGCCACGATCTCCGCCACAGTGTGCCGCCCGTCGCACAGCTCGAGGATGTCCGCGCCGCTGCCGTTCAGGACCACCACAGTCTCGGGGTGCAGCAGCACGTGCCGCTTCCGGGTCCGGCAGAAGCTCAGCCGGACGTGGCGTGCCAACCGGGGACGGTCCGAGGCGGACACCCCGGCGCCGGGTCGGGTCATCGCGCCGGTCGTGGTGCCGGTCGGGGTCGGGTCCATGGCGCTCACTCCGGGTAGGCCTGGTCGATGGCGTCCATCAGGCTCCACAGGACGTCGCACTTGAACGACAGCGCGTCCACCGCCCGTGCCTGGGACTCCGCTGACAGGCAGTGCTCGGTCACCACCTCGAGGGCGTGCTCGCAGTCACGGGGGGCCTGCTCGAGGCGGGCCCGGAAGTAGGCGAGGCCCTCCGGGTCGATCCACGGGTACCACCGCTCGAACGCGGCCAGTCGCTCCGCCATCAGGTCCGGGGCGAACATCTCGGTCAGCGAGGACGCCACCGCTTCCACCCACGGACGGGTCCGGGTGAAGTTCACGTACGCGTCGACCGCGAACCGCACCCCGGGGACCAGGTGCCGGTGGTCGCACACTTCCTCACGGGTCAGCCCGGCGGCCTCGGCCAGACGCAGCCACGCCTCGATGCCGCCCTCGCCGGCGGCGGTGCCGTCGTGGTCGATAATGCGGCGGATCCAGCGCCGGCGGACGTCCAGGTCAGGGCAGTTGGCCAGGATCCCGGCATCCTTGCGGGGGATGTTCTCCTGATAGTAGAAGCGGTTGGCCACCCAGCCCTGGATCTGTCGGCGGCTCAGCCGGCCGGCGTTCATCCGGACGTGGAACGGGTGCTGGTCGTGGTACCGCCGTGAGTGGGCCCGCAACGTCTCGACGAAACCATCGTCGCTGGTCGCGGTGTCGGTTGTCCTGCTCCCGGTGGTCCCGGTTGTCGTCGTCACGGCCCTACACCTGGACCTCGAGGCCGTCCATGGCCACCTCCATGCCGCTGTCCTCCAGGATGCGCCGCTCGGGCGCGTCCTCCAGCAGGATCGGGTTGGTGTTGTTCATGTGCACGAAGATCGTCCGGGCGACCCCCAGCAACGGGAGCTGCGCCAGGCTGCCGTCCGGACCGTCGATGGGCAGGTGGCCCATTTCCCGGGACGTCTTGCCGGCCAGGCCGAGCTGCACCAGTTCGTCGTCGCGCCAGCAGGTCCCGTCGATCAGCAGGCAGTCGCAGCCCTGGATCTCCCTGTGCAGCGCCGGCGTGAGCGCCTGCACCCCCGGCAGGTACACCAGCGTCCCCCCGCCGCGCTCGTCGGTCAGCCGGTAGCCCACGACCCGGCCGTGGTCCACCCCGGGCGCGAACCGGGCCCGCTTGGTGGTGGGTACGTCGAACGCCCGGCAGGACAGCCCGTCCGCCAGCGGCACCTCGGAGCCGGGGACCACCGCCCGCCACTCGACCGGACAGTAGCGCTCGAGCGTGCGCAGGAGCCCCGAGCCGTCGCACAGCGTTTTATGCACCGCGGGCGTGGTGTACAGCCGCAGGGCCCGAGCCTCGCGCAACAGCAGCAGACCGAGCGTGTGGTCCAGCTCGGCATCGGTGAGCAGCACCGCCTCCAGCGGTGTGGTCCGGTCGACGTGCGGGTGCAGGCCGGAGAACGCCTCGATCTGGGTGCGGATGTCGGGCGAGGCGTTGATCAGGAACCACCGCCGGTAGTCGGCGCTCACCGCCACCGACGACTGGGTGCGGGGTCGGGCCGGGCGGGTGCCGGCCCGGATCGCGGCGCATACCGGGCAGGCACAGTTCCACTGCGGGGAGCCGCCCCCCGCCGCCGAGCCCAGCACCCGCAGCCACACCTTGGCACTCCGTCCCTCGCCGTCCCTGACGTCCACGGCCGTCCCGGGCCGTCGGAGGCGCCGGACCCCGGTCCGGCGCCGCCCCACGTCCGCTAGTCCTCCAACTGAGCGATGTACATGGTCACCTCGGGCGCGACTATGATCTCGTCGAACTCGGGCGTCTCCCACACGGCGAGCTGAGACTCCATGGATCCACCTCCTCTCTGCCCAATTCCGGCTGATCGCGTCACGGCACTACGAGGTTTCCGGGAGGGCGAAGACGATCAGCGCGCTTCCGTGGCCGGCGCCGAGCATGCCGGGTAGGAACCCCTCGGACCACGCGCCCCACCCAACGGGTACGGCGATGTACTGTCG
>JBHELN010000449.1:0-6892 GCA_046263115.1 Pseudonocardiaceae bacterium
GAACAGCGCTTGGCCCGCGATCGAGGCGGCCAGACCGAACACGGCGAACTCGGCGATGATGTCACCCAGTGTGCAGCCGGCCCGCAGTGACTGACTCCCACCGCGGTGGTGGCCCACCCCGGCTTATCCGGCGGCTGCGACAGCCGATGCCGGTGTCGCCAGCGTGGTGAGCTAGGCGGCCCGAAGCGGCGGTAGGCCCACACCGCCAGCGGGCCGAAGTACAGCGCGGTGACCGGCCACACCGCCTCCCTCACCCGCATCTGCTGCCAGTAGCCCCGGCCAACGATGTCGCAGCCGATCCACCCGGTGCTGACAAACGCCACTGCGAGCGCGCACCAAGCCAGGATTGTCAGCCACATCGGGGCCACGCTGTTCTCCTGCCCGCACCCGAAGCCACCCGCACCGGCGCCGCCCAACAACACGTCTGGTCCGCATACCCCCCACCGGTGGAACAACCGCTGACCCGCTTACCGGGCAGGGGGCGGCTGCCGGATGGCGTCACTCTCTGTAGGACGCACGGCATCGCGGCATCCTCCGATTCCCGTTGACGGGTGGGCAGGCGGGCCGCTTCGGGCGAAGACGTGAAGGCAGGGTCGGCGATGGGCGACTAGGGTGATCACTATGTCCTCCGCCATCGCCCGTGCGCCCTGGCTGTGCCGGTGGGTCGTGGCGATGGCCGTGGCCGTGGGCGTGGTGGGGATGCACCACCTCGTTGGCGCACATGCTCACCCCGGTGGCTCCGGCAGTGCGTCTGCCGGGATGACGATGCCGGTCACTCAGATCGGAAGCTGCTGCGGCACGGCGCCCGTAACCGTGACGGTGGCTGCCCGCCCGGCGCAGCCCGGTGCAGGTGATGGGCTGATGCTGCATCCCTGCCTGGCAGTGCTGACTGGGCTGATCCTGTTGGCGGCGCTGGTCTTGACCCGGCGGTTAGCTCAAGGCCCCGGACTCGGCCTGCCCGGCGCGGGGCTCGGCCCGCGATCTGGCCAGCAGCGGGCCCCGCCGTTACCGCTGCGGTTGGCCCAACTCGGTGTTCTTCGGCTGTGACAGATCGGTGTCATCGCGTCGCCGCTGGCGTGATGACCCGTCATCGGCTCTGTCACAGCGTTCTGTCCCGTGCTCACCGCATGGGCCACTAGCGAAGGAAACCGACCAGACATGCGTATTCACACCATTACCAGCATGATCGCCGCAGCGGCTGCCGCCGCGGGGTTACTCGCCGGCTGTGGCGGCACCACCACCCCCAGTCCAGCCACCAACCCACCGGCGCGGGCCACCAGCACCACCGGCGCGCAACACAACCAGACCGACCTCACCTTTTTGCAAGAAATGATCCCACACCATGCCCAGGCGATCGCGATGGCGCAGTTGGTGTCCACCCGGGCGGCCTCCCCGCAGGTGAAGGCTCTGGCCAGCCGGATTGAGGCCGAGCAAAACCCGGAGATCCAGCAGATGAGCGACCTGCTCAAAAGCTGGGGCGCCCCCGTTCCCGCCACGACCCCCGGCATGGCAGGGATGCAGCACGGACCCGCGCCGATGCCCGGGATGATGAGCAACGAGCAAATGCAGCAGCTCAGTTCGGCCAGCGGACCGGCGTTCGACCGGATGTTCCTCCAAATGATGATCGCGCACCATCAGAGTGCGGTGACCATGGCCCAGACCGAGTTGGCCCAGGGCAGCAACCCCACCGCCCGTCAACTCGCCCAGCAGATCATCAACGCGCAACAAGCCGAGATCACCGAAATGCAGACCCTGCTCCAGCAGACCTGACCACGGCATGACCCCAGACGGGGCTGCGGCAGCCTCCTGTCGCAGCCCCGTGGTCGGCGGGCAACTAGGTGCGGCGGACCTTGAATAGACGATTGGGCGCTCGACCGCGCCACGATCGAGACATCGGTCAGGTACTTCCGCGCTTCCCCCGCGGAAACAGCAGCCGTCGCCGAGGGTGAGCCGGTGGCCGTGGCTATGATCATCAGTCGTCCCGGGCGGCGGTGGTATCGCTGTATGGCGATGATGACTCCGGCTATGGTGGAGCGCGGCGCGCTGGCGCCGGCCGCGGCCCTGTTTCGGTCGTTGGGGGATGCGACCCGCTGAGCGATCGTGCGCCGGCTTGCGGTGGGCGAGGCACGGGTGGTTGACCTAACGGCCGGGTTGGATTGGCGCAGTCCACGGTGTCTAAGCATTTGTCTTGCCTGCGCGACTGCGGGCTGGTGTCAGTACGCCCGGTGGGCCGGGCATCGGTGCTCACTTTGGCTCAGCCAGCATTGGCTGAGCTGCTCGCCGCGGCCGAGACGGTGCTGACGGCAACCGGCAACGCGGTGGCGTTGTGCCCGACCTACGGCGGCGGGGATCGGTTGTGACCGCCGGGCAGCGTCGGGGTGTTTCGGTCCCGCAAAGGGCTGATCGCTGTACTGACTTCTGCCACGGCGGCACCGAGTTGGTACGCCAGGCCGATTGGCTGCGTGTAGCGGCGTGGGCGAAGGCGCTGCCGTGGGTGTCCGAAGATGGCGGACCCGGGTAGCCACGGTCGGCTGGGCGGATTTGGGCACCTTGGTCAGTAGGTTGCGCAGGTAGTGGCTGCGACAGCGCTGCCAAGACGCGCCGGCAGCGCCGCGCCGATCGCCGCGACCAGTCCGGGATGAGCATCGGCGGTGACCAGCTGCACTCCGGACAGCCCGCGAGCCACCAGCCCACGCCAAAACGCCAGCCACCCGGCATCGTCTTCGGTCAAGGCAACATCCAACCCCAGGATCTCGCGGTGGCCATCGGCGTTGACCCCCGTGGCGATGAGCGCATGCACGTTGACCCCCGGCCGCCTTCGCGGACTTTGACCGTCAGCGCATCCGTCCACACGAAGGTGTACCGACCAGCATCCAGCGGACGCTGGCGAAACGCCTCCACTTGGGCATCCAGGTGCGCAGCCATCTCAGACACTTGCGAACGCGACAACGACTTGACCCGAGCTGCTTGGCCAAGCGCTCCATCCGACGGGTCGACACTCTCAGCAAATAGGCGGTGGCGACCACCGTGACCAGCGCTTGCTCGGCCCGGCGCCGATGCGTCAGTAACCAGTCGGGAAAGTAGGAGCATTCGCGCAGCTTGGGGATCGCCAACTCCACGGTGGTGCCCACCCGAGTATCTCACTCCCGGGCTCGATAGCCATTGCGCCGATTGACCCGCTCATCACTGCGCGCGCCGTAATCAGCGCCGCAAACTTGGTCGGCCTGCGCGGACATCAGCGCGTTGGCGAACGCCGCGACCATTTCCCGCAGCAAATCCGGCGACGCGGATGCCAAATGCTTTTCCAGTAGCTGCCCAGGGTCCACACTGTGCCGTGCGGCCATCGTGATGATCCTCTCTTCGAGTTCCCTTGATCCGGTTCTCGAAAAGATCACACGGTGGCCGTCTCACATCACGACGTCACGTCGTCACCGGCGATAACTCTTCGTACACCACTCCCGAGGACGCGACCGTCCGACAGGACAGCCGGCTCTTCAGGCAAAGTAGCCAGAGCGGGAAAATGACAGTGCTTCGGCGCCCCGAAAATGGCAGTCGCGCTGTTGGTTTTTGGTCATCGGCGGCTGCCCATCATTGGTCGCGAGCGAGGTGCCGGCGGATGTGCCAGTGCTGCCGCGACGGTGGGACCGGGGTTGGGTCATGCGATCGCGAAGGAAGGTGAGCGTTTGGTGCAGCAGCCGGGACACGTGCATTTGGGAGACGCCGACCTGCGCGGCGATTTGACTCTGGGTGAGTTGGTGGAAAAACCGCAGCGCGAGGATCGTGCGTTCCCGGGGGGCCAGCTCGGCCAACACGGGGCGCAGCGCCTCGCGGTCGTCGATGAGGCACATCTCGGCGTCCAGTTTGCCCAGGAACTCGTGGTGGGTCGCTGTTGTGTCCTCGGAGCCGAGCAGCTCATCCAACGATGAGCTTCGGTACGCTTCTGCGGCGTGCAGCGCCTCGATCACCTGCGAGGTCGGTATTTCCAGCCGTTCGGCGATCTCGCTGGGTCTGGCTGTCCGTCCTCGTTGCTGGGACAGTTCCGCTTGGGCGGCCCTGATGGCCAGGGCCAGATCCTTGAGCCGGCGCGGCACCCGGGTAGACCAACTATGGTCGCGAAAGTACCGACGGATCTCGCCGGTGATCGTGGGCACCGCGAAGGCCAGGAAGTGTGAGCCGCGGGCGGGTTCGAAGCGGTCCACGGCATTGATCAGTCCCACGGTGGCAATCTGGATCAGGTCCTCCAACGGCTCACCACGGCCGGCGAAGCGGCGGGCGATGTGTTGGGCCACTGGAAGGTAGCCACTGACCAGCTGGTCTCGGAGCCGTGGGCGTTGCGGGTCGTCGGGTGCCAGCTGGGCATAGCGGCGCTGCAGTGGAATCAGATGTGCGTATTCGTCTTGTGGGGTGTCGGCTGAGGACTGCGGCGAGGTTGCGACCCCCGCGTCGTTGTGGTCTGTGTCGCGAGGGCGCGGCACATCGGGGTGTTCCGCGGCAGGGGATCTGGGGGATCTGTGCGTGTCGGTAGCCGGTGGCAAGATCTCAAACAGGCAATCCAACTTCGCTATTTCTAGGGTGTGACCCATCACCCGACCGTTCGGGGCTCTCAGTTGCAGTGTGGTGCCCTGTTGCGCGGCGGTGCGCCTCGCATCGATCAACACCGACAGCGCCGTTGCGCCCAGGAACGAGGTGTGGGTCAAATCGATGATCAAGCGTTCCGGACGAGCGGCGAGGAGCCTGCGGAGGTGGTCGTGCAGTGGTGATTCGGTGAGCAGATCAATCTCTCCGACCACCCAGACGACCAGGACTGCGGTATCGCACTGGTCCACAATCACCGAGAACGGTTCGGGATCGGCTACAGAGCGGGAAACCTCCGCACTTGGCGGGGACTGTCTCTCTGATTGGTGTAATCGGTTGGTGACCATGTCCCTCTCCAGTTGCGTGAAACTTGTGCGCATCCAAAGACGATCATGCGGTCGCGGCGACCACCGGACCGGCGCCCCCAGGGAGACAGACGGACGGACTACGGTGCCGCCCTTGGACGACCCTCCCGTCGAGGGCGAGCACCCAGCACTAGCATACCCGCAATGCTTGCGTAAAAGCAAGCATTGCGGGTGTTAACATATGGGTGAGGCCTCGCGGTCCGCCCGGAGCGCCCTGAGCCGATCAGCGACCTGCGGCGAGCACAGCGAAGGGAGTGACACTGTGACGGACCGCCCAGAACCGGGATGTGGACAGGCCGGGCCCAGCCGGGCAGAGATTGAGGCGGTCCTAATTGCCACCCGGGTCCTGGTCGCGATCAGCGCCCAATCGGTGGCCCAGGTGGAGGACCGGGTCACCCTGCCGCAGCTTCGGGTGTTGGTGATGATCGCCAGCCGCGGCCCGCAAAATCTCAGCTCGGTGGCCCAGGCCCTGGGCGTGCACCCGTCCAACGCCACCCGCACCTGCGACAAACTCGTCGAGGCCGGCCTGATCCATCGCCGCGATAACCCCGCCGATCGCCGCAACTTGATCCTGGAGCTCACCGAGTCTGGTCGACAACTACTCCAGACCATGAACAGCTACCGGCGTACCGCTATCACCAACATCCTGGCCAAGATGCTGCCCCAGCAGCGCAGCAGCCTGGTCCCGGAGCTGCTGGCCTTCGCCGACGCCGCCGGAGAAACCCCCGACAGCCAAACATGGAGCCTGGGTTGGACCTCTGAACCACCTGACGCCACCATCACAAACAGCAGCGAATCCACGCCTCCCCCGTGTCCCACCGAGTGCGGGCACCGGTCGGGGTGATCACCACTCCGACACGCGCCGTACCGAACCTGGCACATACGCATCGTGACCGCGACTCAATCTGGAGGGCCGGCGCCGGCACCAGGTATATCTGCGGTGGGAGTCGGTGGCGCGTGACGCCAGATGGGAAGACGATCACAAAGGACTGCCAGTTCTAGTCACCCCGCCCCCGCGGGATGCGGCCGTATAAGCCGTGGGCAACGTTGTCCCGGATTGCTACTCGCGGTTGATCATTGGTTGTGCGTTTGTCGCTGCGCCGAACAGCGCCACCGTGTTGGCGGCGTTACGGCGGGGTCTGGTGGTGATCCCGGTGATCGCGGGCCGTTCGGTGGGTTTCCTGTGTCGTTGGTGCCTAACAACGGTGACATTTTCGTGTCGCTCGACACTAACTGTGGAGCGACAGCAAAGCGACAGCGCTTCAGCGCCACGAAAGTGGCAGTGATGCGAGGCCGGCTTCGGGTCGCCCTGCAGTGCGCGGCGCACGCCCGGACGGGGACCAGGGACCCGTCAGATCACCGGCTCGGCGCTGAGCTGGCTGCTGAGTCTCCCTACCCAGGAGGGGCTGCGGGTCCGGCTCTCGGTGGCTCCAGGCTGGGGGAGCCATCCCGCGCGCCGACGGCACACCCGTACATGCATGCGGCATCGCCAGCGACGTGACAACAATCGTCGATAATACCGATCATCAGGTTTGCCGACGTTGTTTCCCGACACGGTTGTCGACGGCGGCGTCCTGTGAAAACTCTAGGTAGTGGAGGAGTGTCGGCGGTCGTTTCTCGTCAACCGACTGCGTCCTGCGGGCCGGTCCCGTTTGCTCCGTCCGCCCCCGCGCGGGCCCTGGGCCGGCCCTGGGCGAGCCCTGGGCCGGTAGGGAAACGGCGTGTCGTCTCAGCGATTGACGTCGGGATGTGCCTCGTGGATCGCAATAAGGGCACTGGAGATCGTGGGCTGGTTCCACGCCCGCCCAAAGCACCTTTTATCTCGGTGGGGACGCGGGGACGCCGCTTGAGGTCTGTGGACTGAGGTCGTCGCATCGCATGTGCCGGGTTGCAATGCCCTTTACCGGCCACTACCGGGGGGCACCGAAGCCGTCAGTGCTTACTCGAAGGGT
>JBHELN010000450.1:0-9758 GCA_046263115.1 Pseudonocardiaceae bacterium
GGACTGCTCAGCCCGGGTCGCTCCGCCGGCGGCCAACGCCGCTACAGCCGCGCCGACCTCACCCTCGCCCTGGAAGTCCGCGAACTACTCGACCAGAACATGCCCTGGCCGCGGCCATCCGCATCGTTAGCCTTAAACAGCAACCCGCCGCAGCCCACCAACGCATCGCCCACCTCGAACGCATCACCCACCAACCCGCCAACAAACCAGCATCCCCCGACTGACCACCACACGGACAGCGGGCCCCGGTGGGGACGTAGAGCAACCTCCGGCCACCGACACGTACCACGGCAAATATTCATTCGGCTGAGCAACTGCTGTCCCGGTGCCCAGGAGCCCGCTGGTGATCACACGGCGCCGGCTTTACCCGTGCCTTGGGCAGGCCCCTTACCGTGTCGACCAGTGCCGGTGGAGTTCCTGACTGACATGAGGCGGTGGCGTTCGGTCGTTACGGCGAGTCGGTGCCGCAGGCGGACCTGGAGCGGTTTTTCTTCCTCGATGACGGTGACCACAAATTGGTGTGCCGGCGCCGCGGTGATCACAATCGGCTGGGCTTCAGTGTTCAACTGACCACAGCCCGCGATATCGGCAGGTTTCTGCCCGATCCGCGGGAGGGCGTCCCGACTGAGGTCATCGATTATCTCGCCGAGCAGCTGCGGATCGCTGATCCGTTGTGTGTGAAGCAGTATGCCCAGAGGGAGCAGACCCACCGTGAGCATGCCGGGGAGATCCAGCGGGTGTTGAAGCTCAAAGACTTCGCCGAGGTGGAGACGGAACTGGCGGCATGGGCGGACACCCGGGCGTGGTTGACCGGGGATGGCCCGAAGGCGATCTTCGCCGATGCGCTGCAGTGGCTGCGAGCGCGGAATGTCCTGCTGCCAGGCGTTTCCCGGCTGGCCAGGCTGGTGGCGCGGCAGTCAGACGCGGCCACGGTGCGACTGTGGGAGATGATGTCTGCGGCGCTGACAGTGGAGCAGCGATTGGCGCTGGACGCGTTACTGATAGTGCCGCCGGGCAGCCGGGTCTCGGAGCTGGAGCGGTGGGGGACCGGGCCGGCGTGGGCGTCGCGCCCGCAGATGATCAAGGCACTGCACCCGGGTCGCGGAGATCACTGGGTCGGGACTATCGCGGGTAGACATCGATGCGACCGTGACCCCGCGGCGGCTGGCCGAGCTGGCCCGCTACGGGATGGGCGCGGACGTGGCCCAGCTCAAGCGTCACCGCGAGCAGCGGCGGATGGCCACGCTGGTCGCGACCATGGCGGCACTGGAGGCCACCGCGATCGACGACGCCTTGGAGCTGCTGGACCTTGATGACCTCGTTGAGCACTGGACGCTGCTGCCGGACGAGCTGGACCTTGTCGTGCGCCGGCACGAGGCGACGCGGCTGCTGTTCGCGGCGTGGCTGAAGTTCTATACCCGGCACGGCCGGTTCCCGCGCGGCCGCGGCGAGCTGCACGACGACGCGGTGGCGTTCCTGGCGCGGCAGCTGAAGGTCTCCGCCGGCGACATCGGCTTGGTGGAGTGGGACGGGCGGACGGCAGAGCGGCATCGGGCGGCGATCCGGGTGCATCTGGGGTTCCGCGAGTGCTCGACCGCGGATGCGGAGAAGTTGACCGCGTGGCTGGCGGCGGAGGTGGCGTGCCGGGAGCGCCGCCTTGATCTGGTCCGGCAGGAGCTGCCCGCCGAGTGCCGGCGCGAGCGGATCGAGCCGCCGACGGACGGCCGCATCGAGCGGATCGTGCGCTCGGCGCTGCATCAGGCGGAGAAGGAGCTGTGCGCGCGGGTGCATGGCCGGTTGCCGGCCGACGTGCTTGCCCGGCTGGAGGCGCTGGCTGACGCCGACGATGACGAACCGTCGCTGCTGGCGACGATTAAGGCGGTTCCGGAGTCGGTGAGCCTGGACTCGATGCTGGCCGAGATTGAGAAGCTGCGCGCGGTGCGGGCGGTTGGCGTGCCGGCCGCCGTGCTGGCCGATGTCGGGGTGTCGTTAAGGAGCGCGTCAGGAGGTACATGAGCCTCGCGTTGGCGCTGCCGGTCGGTGCCGGCTATCTCGGTGGCGGTGGGCTCGCTGGGGTGGTGGTGGGTTCGAGGTGGCGGTAGATGGTTTTGCGGGAGACGTGGAAGGTTTCGGCGATCTCGTTGACGGTGTAGCGGCGTTTTCCGTCGGGCCCTTTCTCGTCATACATCTGCCGGGCGATGGTGATCTGTCGGGTGGTGAGTTTGGGTTTGCGCCGCCGGTGCGGCCACGTGCTCGGGCAGCTTCGAGCCCCTCGAGAGTGCCCTCGGAGATGAGGTCGGCGAGCATCTCGTCCATCGCGCCGATGACGTGGAACAGGAACCGACCGGCCGGGGTCGTGGTGTCGATGCCCTGCTTGAGTACGACCAGGTCGATACCGCGTTCGGTGAGCAGCGCGGCGATCTCGGTGAGGTGCCGTACCGAGCGGGCCATCCGGGAGAGTCGGGTGATGACCAGCTCGTCACCGGCGCGTAGGTAGTCCAGGCAGGCGTCCCATTCCGGGCGGCGGGCGAGTTTGCCCGACGCGGTGTCGGTCCAGATCCGTTGGCAGCCGGCGGCGCGCAACGCGTCGAGTTGGGAGTCGTCGGTTTGGGACCGGGTGGACACCCGGGCGTATCCGTAGCGCGCCATGCCCAAAGCGTGTCATAAACGACATTTCTAGCCTGGTTATGGCCCGTTGTTTTCGCACGCTGTTGTGACCCGCCGGGGGCCTGCGGGAACGTTGATCGTTCAAGATCACCCGGGTGTGGGTCGCAAACGTTCATTTTCGCACAGGCCGTAGTAGGCACGTGAGGAACATGTCCGCGAAAGTGGCGTTAAGCAGTTACCGCAGGTAGTGGGCCACTTGTCGACGTCGCGGGGTGGGTCAGTGCGCGGTGTAGCCGCCGTCGACGGGCAGGGCAACGCCGACGACGAAGCTCGCTGCCGGGCTGCACAGCCAGAGCACGGCGGCGGCGATCTCTTCGGCGCGGCCGAGCCTGCCGATGGGCTGGTCCTGCTGGATCGCCGCCATGGCGTCGGGCTGGCTCGCGAACAGGAAATGCCGGACGTCGGGTCAGGGCTCTCGATGCGCGCTCTGGTACTGCTCGCCTGCAACGGGCTCGAGCCAGGTTGTCGGGTCCTGGCCGTCGGGCAGGTTCTCGAGCATGGCCAGGTGGGACATGAAGGTGTCGGCGGTGGCGCCGTGCCAGTGCTCCTCATCCGGTGGGCAGATGACGGTGTCACCGGCGCGGACGCGCACTACGTGACCGTCGCGGGTGCCGACCAGGCCGACGCCTTCGATGACGTGCAGAGTCTGCCCGACGGCGTGGCGGTGCCAGTTGGTGTGGGCGCCTGGGGTGAACCGGACGAGGGCGACGGTCATCCGCGACGGCTCTTGGCCCTGGTAGATGGGGGTGACGTAGACGTCGCCGGTGAACAGTTCCCCGGGTGCCTTAGCGGCGGGACTGACGGTCTTGAGCTCCATGGTTGCTCCTTCGCGTTGTGTTCGGATGGGTCAGGGCTGTAGCAGGGTCTTGATCGCGCGCCGTTCGTCCATCGCTTTGTAGCCTTCGGCGACCTGATCGAGGGGCAGGGTGAGGTCGAAGACCTTGCCGGGGTCGATCTCGTGCTTCCAGATGCGGTCGATGAGGTCGGGCAGGAAGCGGCGCACTGGTGCTGGGCCGCCGTGTAGGTGGACGTGGCTGTAGAACAGTTCCTCACCGGGCAGCGTGACGCCGTGAGAGACGCCGACGTAGCCAACGTGCCCGCCGGGTCGGGTGGACCGAATGGCCTGCATCATCGACTCTTGGGTGCCGACGGCCTCGATCACCGAGTGTGCGCCGAGCCCGCCGGTGAGGTTTTTGATCTCGGCTACGCCGTCGTCGCCGCGTTCGGTGACGATGTCGGTGGCACCAAACTCGCGCGCGAGGTTCTGCCGTGCCTCGTGCCGGGAGAACGCGATGATGCGCTCGGCACCCAGCTGCGTGGCAGCAAGCACGCCGAGTAGGCCGACCGCGCCGTCGCCGACGACCGCGACGGTGTTGCCGGGCTGCACGTCGGCGGCCACGGCGCCGAACCAGCCGGTCCCGAGGACGTCCGATGCGGCCAGCAGTGACGGCACCAGGTCGGCGTCGGGGACTTCTGGGGTGGCGACGAGGGTGCCGTCCGCCAGCGGAACCCGCAGGTACTGGGCCTGGGCGCCATTGGCGCCGACGTACTCGCGGTGGATGCAGCTGGTCTGGTAGCCGGCGCGGCAGATCTCGCAGGTGTTGTCGGAGGCGAAGAACGAACCGATCACGAACTGGGCGGGCTTGATGGTGCTGACGGCGGAACCGACTTGTTCGACGATGCCGACGTACTCGTGACCCATCGGGGTGGGCTGCTCGACGGGGTTGATGCCGCGGTAATCCCACAGATCGGAGCCGCACACGCAGGTGGCGGACATGCGGATGACCGCGTCGGTGGGCTGCTCGATCGTTGGGTCGGCGCGGTCCTCGAATCGGACGTCGCCGGGGGCGTGGATGACTGCTCCGCGCATGGTTGATGCTCCTCTGGTTGCTTGCTCGTGAATCGGTGAGGTGGCGTCGGTCCTGGTCGCTGTCAGTCCTGGTCGCCGAAGACCTGCTTGGCGACGGCCATCGCGGACATGCCGTTGGGCCAGCCGGTGTAGAAGGCGAGGTGGGTGATCGCTTCTTTCAACTCGGCCTCGGTGACGCCGTTCTGCCGGGCGTAGTCCAGGTGAAAAGTGAGCTGATCGGCTTTTCCCATTGCCGTGAGCGCGGCCACGGTGATCAGGCTGCGGTCGCGCTTGGACAGGCCCTCGCGCTCCCACACTTCGTCGAACAGGACCTTGTCCGTGTAATGCACCATCCCGGGTGCGAAGTCGCCGAACGCACGCTGTCCGCCGGTCCAGCCGGTGCTCTGCTCATCGGTCATCGGTTCTTCCTCTCCTCTGTGGGTGTCAGTTCCGTGGGTCAAGCCGCAAGGTGGCGACGACAGCCTGCTCGGCGAGCATCGGCTGCAGATAGGTTTCGCCGTAGCGGGCGTACTTGGTTAGGTACGCATCGCCGATCGCGGTCAGCAGGTCGCGCTGGCGCGGGTCGATCGGTGTGCAGGTGACGTCGGCCTGCTGGCCGCCGGTCCGGATCGCGCCGGCCGGCCGGTCGGTGGCGTGCCGGTACCAGGCCCCGTCGGGCCCGCGATAGGAGCGGACGTACAGGGTGCCGTCGACGGCGACGATCCAGATCGGCACGAAGGTGCGCAGGCTGCCGTCGCTGCGGCAGGTGCTGATCTCGATCTCGTCTGCGGCACCGAACCGGTCGAGCGTGTCAGTTGGCCAGGCGGATGGACTCGGGTTGCCGGCGTTGTCGGTGGTGTCCGCCATGGCTTGAGCTCCTTGTCGGTTTGGTGGTGTCAGGCTGGGTGGACGGGTTGTGGTGTTCGCGCCGCCGGCGTGGCGGCGGCCGCACCTGTATGCCTGCCGTGGGCGGGTGTGAGCAGCAGAGCTGTTGCGGCGGCGAGCACCGCGACGGCGGCGACGATCAGCAGGCTGGTCCGCATGCCGGTCAGGAAGGAGGCGGGTTGGGCCAGTAGCGCACCGAAAACGGCCACGGCGAGTGCGCCGCCGACCTGGCGGCTGGTGTTGAACACCCCGCTGGCGGTGCCGGTCTGGTGGGCGGCGACGCTGTTGAGTAGGACGGCCATCGTCGGTGGCATCGCCAGTGGGCCGGCGAGCCCGACCAGGACCATCACCGCCGCGAGCAGCCAGACCGGGGCGGTGACGGGCAGGACCGCGAGGACGACCAGGCCGACGGTCATCGAGGCCAGCCCGGCGGTGATGGGGCCACGGGCGCCGAGTCGCTCGACGATGCGGGCGCTGACGGGGTCAGCACGGCACCGATCACCATCATCGGCAGGAACGCCATCCCGGCGCTCAGGGAGGACAGCCCGCGGACCTGCTGCAGATACAGGCTCATCACGAACGGCAAGCCGAAGTAACCCACGATGAACGCGAAACCGACGGCGTTGGCGATCCCGACGTTGCGTGACCGGAACAGCTCCCGGGGCACCATCGGGTACTCGGCGCGGGCCTGGCCGACGGCGAAACCGGCGAGGGCACACGCTGCGACCACGAAGGCCGAGATGACCTGTGGTGCGGAGAATCCGACCGCGCCGGCCTCGATCGCCCCGTAGGCGAGCCCGCCCATCGCCAGCACCGCGCTGACCTGCCCCACTCCGTCGAACCGCGCGTTGCCTTTCGCTGAGGGTGCGATGCGGGCGAGCAGCACCAACGCCACCACCCCGACCGGCAGGTTGATCAGGAAGATCAGCCGCCAGGACACCAGCGTCAGCACGCCCCCGAGCACCGGCCCGGACGTCGAGGCCACCGCGCCGCCCATGGCCCACACCGCGACCGCTCGGGCTCGCCGGACCGGGTCGGGATAGGCCTGCCCGATCAGCGCCATCGACGAGGGCATGATCACCGCCGCCGCCGTGCCCTGCACGAACCTGGCGGCTACGAGCGCGCCCAGCCCTGGCGCCGACGCGAGGCGAACAGCGCGACGCCTGCGCCGAACGCCCGGCGCGCACCGATGCAGTCGGACAACGCGCCGGACGACAGCAACAGCGCGGCGAACATCAGCGTGTAGCCGTCCACCACCCACTGCAGCCCGGTGATGCCGCCGCCGAGATCGCCGCGAACCGACGGCAGAGCGACGTTCACGACCACCGCGTCCAGGGTGATCACGAAGAACCCGAGCACCGCGGCCGCCAACGTGGCGCCGGTGTCTGCGCCACGGCGAGCCCGGGAGGCGAGTTTGTGGGGCACAGACAGACCTCCCGTGGGGTGATCCCGTCCGTGTTCGGTACGGGCGCCGACCGCTTCCGGCGGCGACACGTCCACGGAACCACTCGCCCGCGACCTGAGGGAGTGCTTGTTGATGGGTGTACTGGCAGTACATCCCTACCCGCGGCCGACCGCCGTAACCTCGAAGCCGTGAGTGGCAGCGGCGGTGTCCGGAATGAGATCCGCCAGTTCCTGACCACCCGCCGCGCCCGGATCACCCCCGATCAGGCCGCGTTGCCGAACTACGGCGGCAGACGGCGGGTTGCGGGGTTGCGCCGCGAGGAGGTCGCGCTGTTGGCCGGTATCTCCATCGAGTACTACGCCCGCCTCGAACGCGGCGACGCCCGAGGCGTCTCCCCGGAGGTCCTCGACGGCATCGCCCGCGCCCTACAGCTCGACGACGTCGAACGCACCCACCTGGAGGACCTCGTGCGCACCGCCAACAGCGGCCACGCCCGGCGCTCACCCAAACGCCGGCTACCCAGACGACAGGTGCGCCCCAGCGTGCGGCGGCTCCTCGACTCCATGACCGGCGCCGCCGCGTTCGTCCGCAACGGCCGCCTCGACATCCTGGCCACCAACCCACTCGGCCAAGCGCTCTACGCGCCGGCTCTTGAAGACACCGCCGAGCCGGTCAACCTCGCCCGGTTCGTCTTCCTCGACCAGCGAGCCACCGAGTTCTACCGCGACTGGGACGGCATCGCCCACGCCGCCGTCGGGAGCCTGCGCGCCGAAGCCGGCCGCGACCCCTACGACCGAGCACTCACCGACCTCGTCGGCGCGCTATCCACCCGCAACGACGCGTTCCGGGTGCGCTGGGCCGCGCACGACGTCAAGTACTACAGCAGCGGCCTGCAACCCTTCCACCACCCACTAGTCGGTGACCTCGATCTCGACTACGAAGCTCTCGAAATCGCCGCCGACACCGGCCTCACCATCGTCGCCTACACCGCCGCACCCGACTCACCCTCCCAACAAGCGCTAGACCTGCTCGCCAGCTGGACCGCCAGCACACCGACCGCACAGTCCGACAGCCCCTGACCGGCCAGACCTACACCTGCCGAGCTGATACCGGCTTGTCGGCCCGCGAGGAACAGGCCTGAGAAATCCGGCGGTAAAGGCACCGCGTCAAGCAGTTATTGCAGGTCGGGGACACTGCCTTAGCGATCTGCCGCCGGCGACCAAGGCCGGCCGCCACCTCGACACCCACGGCGAACCGCTGCACAGCTTCCGCGGCCTGCTCGAGCACATGGCCACCCTGACCCGCAACACCATCACCCTCGACCAGGCCACCTTCGACAAGATCATCACATCAACCGCCACCCACCACCGAGCATTCGACCTGATCGGCGCCCCGATCCCACTCACCCTGAAGTAGACAGACCACAACCAGCCCCACCAGCGAAACCCCAGCTCAGAATCCCTACCAGGTCCAGATCATGAAACTTCGGCCTAGCCAGCGGGCTCACGACGGGCTCTGTGAACTGAGTGTCAATCGGCTGCTCATGTTCAATTTGAATTCGCCGTGCATGGCCACGTGCGCCCAGATCAGTGGTGTGAGTCCTCGGTAGTCTTCGGGTTGGAATGTCTTGAGCCATCCGTCATCGGCCAGAATGTCTTGGATCATGAGGGTGTTGATGTAGGCCATCGCGGCCTGGGTGATGTGCAGACACAGGACGGTCATTTCCTGCTCGTCTCGCCGGTTGGACGCGATATCACCTGCCTTGCCGTAGTGAATCTGCGAATTCGCCCCGTTCCAGGACTCCATCACGTTCAACCCGGAGTTGACTTCGCGTTGCTCGTCTCGGGAGCGTAGATAGCGACATAGGAAGATCGTGCGTTGCGCACGGCCCACTTCCAACATCGCTTGATAGGTGGACCTAACGCATCAGCATACGAACCACGGAGGCTTATGCGAAACGCAGTTTGAAAAAGTGGAGCGCTCGCACGGCGTTGAACGCCTTGGCGTAGGTGCGTGTGGGTCTTCGGTAGTCGGTGTGCATGCATCGCCACGTTTTGAACTGCGAGATCGAGCGTTCGATCACGTAGCGAATCTTGTTGACCGTAGTGTTAAATTCTTTCTGCCAGTCGAGGAGTTCTCCGCCGGCTGGCTTGCGATACGGGGTGAGGATGCCTGTTCCGATGTAACCCTTATCGCCGATTGCGTTGTCATCGCCGAGAAGCTCGCTTTAGTCCGGTGGCGTGGATTGCTTTGGCGTCATGAGTGCTGCCAGGAAGCGGGTCGGAGATATGCATCAGGTTCCCGAAAAGATCGCAGACGAACTGGTGAGCGTGGCCTGTGGTCTTGCGCTTGCCCGAGTACAGCTCGGGTGCATCGGCCCACGACCAGCACGGACACAGTGATCCGTCGACGATGGCGACTCGGCCATCGATCTCCTCGGGCAGCTCTGGGACGAACTCGTCGAGCGCCTCGGCGATGATTTCTTCGAGATCGCTGATCGCTCTGGAGATCGTGGATTGGTCAACGAACAGCAGTTCGGCGATCAACTCTTGTGTGATGTTGGTGCGGAAGTACATGACGACGGCTTTAACCGCCTGGTGCAGCGTCAGTTCACGTGGCCGGCCTCGTCCGTAATCCCAAACGACGCGCTCCCCGACACGCTCAACGAGTTCGTCGAATTGCTCGGGCGTAAGTCCCGTAGTAGCCTGGCCTGGCAATGGTCCCTCCGGCGTGTGAAGACTATTGACGTAGCCTTCAAATTCTCCCGCTGGGACCATTGCTCTATGAGTAACGACACGCGCGAACGCTAAACTCCTTCAGGACCATTTTGCATAAGCCTCGATCTTATTATCCACGTTTGTCACGATCGGCCAGAACCGGCAATCGGCCCTTCCTGGACGCCAAAGCAGACCACGACTTCAACGAACAAGAGCTAGAACTCAAGACCAACAC
>JBHELN010000451.1:0-9086 GCA_046263115.1 Pseudonocardiaceae bacterium
GCCTCCAACGGCGTGGCAGGCATCACCTTCATCAACACCACTGTGGCGACGTGTGCCGCGATGCTTGGCTGGTTGCTGGTCGAGCGGATCCGGGACGGTCGGCCTACCAGCCTCGGCGCCGCTTCAGGCGTCGTGGCCGGTCTGGTCGCCATCACCCCGTCGTGCTCGTCGGTCTCGCCTCTCGGGGCCATCGCGGTAGGAGCGATTGCCGGTGCGCTGTGTGCGCTCGCCGTCAGCATCAAGTACCGCTTCGGCTTCGACGACTCGCTCGACGTGGTCGGCGTGCACCTCATCGGCGGTTTGGCGGGCACACTGCTGGTCGGCTTCCTGGCCACCGCGTCGGCACCTGCCGGGGTCGATGGGCTGCTCTACGGCGGGGGTCTCAACCAGTTGTGGCGCCAAGCCGTGGCAGCATTCGCCGTGATGATCTTCTCCTTCGTCGGCGCTTCGATCATCGCGCTGGTGCTGAAGTACACCGTTGGTCTGCGGTTGGATCGCGAGGCCGAGCAGACCGGGATCGATGAGGTTGAACACGCTGAGGCCGGTTACGAGCTCAGCGCGATCTTCACCGGGAGCGGTTTGTCGAACAGCCAGCGCCACCAACCGCTGCCCACGGGTAAGGTCCCGGCCTCGGCCGGCCAGGAAGGGTGAGTGGCGATGAAGCTGGTGACCGCGATCGTCAAGCCGTTCACGCTGGAGGATGTCAAGAGTGCCCTGGAGCGCATCGGGGTGCTCGGTATGACGGTTAGTGAGGTGCAGGGCTTCGGCCGTCAGAAAGGCCACACCGAAATCTACCGGGGCGCGGAGTACTCGGTGGACTTCGTTCCCAAGATCCGCGTTGAGGTCGTGGTGGACGAAGCGCAGGTGGAAAAGACCATCGACGCGGTGGTCGAGGCCGCCCGGACCGGGAAGATCGGGGACGGGAAGGTCTGGGTCACCTCGGTGGATACCGTGATCCGGGTGCGAACCGGGGAGCGGGGTCTGGACGCGTTATAGGCCTGAGCCGAGGGTGAGTCCCTGGTGGGCACCGGCGCGGGTGGCCGGTGCCCACGAACACTTCACGTCAACGAAACCTTGACGTAACGCTCGCGGGGGCAGTTCACGCTGCTGAAACACTGCGGTTCAGCGGCTGCAACACAGGGCGCGAAGCCTCAGTATCGAGGTCGAGGGCACGCGATTCCCACACCATCCCGCCGGGTGGTGGCGGTGCTTGCGGCTAGATGGGAGGGGCGGTGATGGCGCGCTCTGGTGCCTTGCCGCACGGCGGTGCCCCGGATGCCTCCGCGGACGACCTCGTCAGAGCCCGCGCTGCGCTGCTCGGGGAGACACCCCGGCAGCGCCAGCTGGCCGCGCCGGCGCTGCGGGCAGCGCTGGCGGACCTCTTCGAGCTGTGGCTCACTTCCCGTTGCACGGCGGTGGGCGTCGGCTGCGGAAGCGCGCTGGTCGCCGTCGGAGCCCTGGGACGGCGGGAAATGGTGCCGTACTCCGATTTGGACCTCGTACTTCTGCATGACGGCAAGCGCGACGTGGCGCAGCTCGCGGACTCGCTGTGGTACCCGTTATGGGATGCCCGCGTCGAACTTGACCACAGCGTGCGCACCGTCGGTCAGGCCATGCAGGTGGCGACCACCGATCTGCGCGCCGCGCTCGGGTTGCTGGATGCCCGGCTGATCGCCGGCGACGAGGAGCTGTTCACCGCGATGGCTAGCGCGGTGCGGCGTGCCTGGCGCAGCGGCATTCGCGCTCGGCTGGAGGAACTCGTCGAGTCGGCGCAACAGCGTTGGCTGCACAGCGGTGACATCGCCCACCGGGTCGAACCAGATCTCAAGAACGGCCACGGCGGGTTGCGCGACGTGCAGTTGCTCGATGCGCTGTCCACAGCCCAGCTCGTGGATCGGGCCGGCCCGGACGTGCGGGACGCTCGCGAGCTGATGCTGGATGTGCGCACCGAGGTGCATCGGCTCGCCGGACGGGGACGTGACGTGCTACGCGCGCAGGAGGCCGACGAAGTGGCCACCGCGCTGGATCTCGGTGACCGGTTCGACTTGGCCAGACGCCTGTCAGGAGCAGCGCGCACCGTGGTTTATGCGCTGGATGTAGGGCTGCGCGCCGCGCGCGCCGCACTGCCTCCCCGGGGACGGGCCCGGTTGACGGGGCTGCGCAGCCTCGGGCGGTCACCGCAGCGCCGCCCGCTGGACGACGGGGTGGTCGAACATGGCGGCCAGGTGGCGCTGGCGCGCGATGCCAACCCCGCGCGGGATCCCGCGCTGGTACTGAGGGTTGCGGCGACGGCGGCACGAACCGGGATGCCGGTCGCCACCGGCACGCTGAACACCCTCGCTGACACGGCTCCCGAACTGCGCCAACCATGGCCGCGGGCCGCCTTGGAGGAGCTGCTATCGCTGCTTGGTGCTGGTCCGCCGGCGGTGGACGTCATCGAGGCCATGGATCGCACCGGGCTGTGGGGCCGGCTGTTCCCGGAATGGGGTGCGGTGCGGGACCTGCCTCCCCGGGATCGAGCGCACGTGTGGACGGTTGATCGGCACCTCGTGGAGGCAGCCGTCCAGGCGGCCCAGCTGACCACCACGGTGAGTCGCCCCGATTTACTGCTGCTCGGCGCGCTGCTGCACGACCTGGGTAAAGGCCGCGGCGGCGATCACTCGGTGGTCGGCGCCGCCCTCGCCGAGCAGATTGGGCACCGGCTCGGGCTGTGGCCCTCCGACGTCGCGATACTGCGCGCGATGGTGCGCCACCACCTGTTGTTACCCCATACCGCGACCCGCCGCGATCTCCAAGACCCCACAACTGCGCAGCGGGTGATCGACACCCTCGACCGGGATCCCGTCCTGCTGGAACTGTTGGTGGCGTTGGCAGAGGCCGACAGCTTGGCCACCGGCCCAGGCGTCTGGACCGAATGGCGTGCCGCGCTGATCTCAGACCTCGCCGAGCACTGCCGCGCGGTGCTGGCTGGACGACCCCTGCCGAGTCCTGAGCCGCTCACCGAGCAAGACCGCGCGCTGGTGCAGCGATGCCTCCAGAGTGGCTCCGTTCATGTGGCTGCGAACCCAGCTGTTGGGCAGCGGGCTACCTCCATCGTGATCATCACCCCTGGCCGGCCCGGCGTGCTTGCGTTGGCTGCCGGGGTCCTCGCGCTGCATTCGCTGCAGGTCCACTCCGCCGACATCCGCGTCGTCGAGCTTCCCGAAGGCACCGCGGCGGTGGAGAGCTTCACCGTGTCACCGCGCTTCGGTCGGCTGCCTGACGTCGCGCTGCTCCGGCAGGACCTGATGCGGGCATTGGATGGTTCGCTGCTACTAGCGGAGGCGCTGGCGGCTAAAGAACGCGACTACGGCGAGGCCTTCATGCCTGCGATGGAGCCCGCGAGGAAGGTGCTGTGGTTCGACGACGAAGCCACCGGGGCGGTGATCCTCGAGCTACGCACCACCGACCGGATCGGGTTGCTGTATCGGGTTGCCGCGGCGTTGGAAAGCAACTCCCTCCTCGTCCGGTGGGCTCGGGTCGCGACGCTGGGCAGCTCGGTGGTGGACTCCTTCTGCTTGACCGCTCCTGCTGCAGACGGTATTAGCCCAGGTGAGAACGCCTACGACGGCCGAGCTGTGCTGCCGCCAGAGGCTCGTGGCCGAGTCGAGCGTGCGGTGCTCAGCGCGGCCCGGTGAGCACCGGGGCTAACATCCAGCCACATGCACGGATCCCGGGATGAGGTCGTTCCCTTACCTCCGCCGTTCGAGATCGTGTTGCGTGGATTCGACCGTCAGCAGGTCATCGACCACGTAAACGCGCTCAAAGCTCGCGTTGCCGTCCTCGGAGTTGAACGGGATGCTGCGCTGCAGCGGGCCGCTGACCTCAACCAAAATCTCGAACAACTTCGTCATGAGGCGGCTGAGGCGACCAGGCAGGCTGATCGCCTTCGTCGCGATGCGCAGGACGCGGCCACCGAGGTCGACCGCCTGCAGCGGTCACCGCTGGCTGGTGCGACCGCGCGGATCCAGCGAATGCTGCAGATGGCCGAGGACGAAGCCGCCGAGCTGCGGGCCGACGCGGAGCGGGAAGCCAACTCACTGCGTGGCAGCGCCCGCGCCGAGGCTGACCGGCAGCTGGCCGAGACCAGGCAACTGTGTGAGCGCCTGGAGGCCGAGTCCGCCAACCGGCGTCGCGCTGACGATGCCGAATCCGCAAGCCGCCGGCAGCGGGCCGAGCAGCAGTCCGAGCAGGACATCGCTCGCCGCCAGGCCGAGACGCAAGCCTGGGTCAACGACTATCAGACCCGCAGCGTGGCCGCGCTCCATGCGCTGATGCAGATCGCGGGTGAGCGATTGAGCAACCGGGTGGTCAAGGTCAAACGGCAGGTCACCGCCGCCAAGGCGCTGCGGTCCGAAGTCACCGGTCAGCTGTCCGTGGTGCAACGCCTGCTGGCCGAGGCGCTCGGCGTGGTCGATCAGCCGACCCCGGCTGAGCAGGCCGAACTGGCTGAGCAGGCTAACTGCGCTGAGCAGGCTGAACAAGCCGAGCGGGCCGAGCAGGTTGAACACGTTGAGCAGATGCAGGCCATCGGGGCGCCTGAGCCGTCAGCTGATGCACCACCACCGCAGCCGGTGGCGGCGTCAGCCGACCCCACGGTACGTCTACACCAGGAGCAGGTCGGTCGGACCGGCCGGCCGCAGCGGGCAGACCAACCTACCGCCAGGTTCGGCCTCCATCCTTAGCTAACGGTGGTTGCACCCGTACCTTCACTGTCCCGGTATGGCCCTAGCGTGGCGCTGGCCGCGGAGTGCTGGCCGGAGATCGGCCGCGCGATTTGAGTAGTCCTACCTAGGTCCGATTGCGGGTTTTCCCGCTCCCCGTGTGGCCTGGGCGTCGGCACGCTGATCAGGTGGCTCGGCGGTGGCCGGGCGGGCACAGGGCTGCTGCTCGGGCCGGGAAATCAGGCAGCTGGTGTGTGCCCGCCACCGCAGGGATCCAGGCCGGATCGCCGACCGCTCGGGGTGGGGCCCGGGAGGCCGGCGGTCCAGGCACCCCTGTTCGCGGCAGCGCGGCTACGCTGGCGCAGAAGCTGCATACTCCGGGGTCATCCCCCGCCGGATCTCAAAGGGAGTGCGACAGGCGTGTTCGACACCCTCTCCGACCGGCTCATGTCAGCGTTGTCCAACCTGCGCGGCAAGGGCAGGCTTTCCGATGCCGACATCGACGCCACCGCTCGCGAGATCCGCATCGCCCTGCTTGAGGCCGACGTCGCGCTACCGGTGGTCCGCCAGTTCGTCGCGCAGATCAAAGAACGCGCCAAGGGCGCCGAGGTGTCCGGCGCGCTGAATCCGGCCCAGCAGGTCGTCAAGATCGTCAACGAGGAGCTCATCGGTATCCTCGGCGGCGAGACCCGGCGTCTTGAATTCGCCAAGATGCCCCCTACCGTGATCATGCTGGCGGGCCTGCAGGGCTCCGGCAAGACCACGCTGGCCGGCAAGCTGGCTCGTTGGCTGCGCATCCAGGGCCATACCCCCCTGCTGGTGGCGGCGGACCTGCAGCGGCCCAACGCGGTGAACCAGCTGCAGATCGTGGGGGAGCAGGCCGGGGTACACGTGTATGCGCCGGAGCCGGGCAACGGCGTCGGTGATCCGGTCGATGTCGCGCGCTGCGGCGTGGTCGAGGCCCGGACCCGGCACTACGACATCGTCATCGTGGACACCGCAGGACGGCTGGGCATCGATGCCGAGATGATGCAGCAAGCCGCCGACATCCGCGACGCGGTGCGACCCAACGAGATCCTGTTCGTCATCGACGCCATGATCGGTCAGGACGCCGTCTCGACCTCTGAGGCGTTCCGCGATGGCGTCGGCTTCTCCGGTGTCGTCCTCACCAAGCTCGACGGTGACGCCCGCGGTGGAGCGGCCCTGTCCGTGCGGCAGGTCACCGGTGCGCCGATCCTGTTCGCTTCTAACGGGGAGAAATTGGAGGATTTCGATGTCTTCCACCCCGACCGGATGGCCAGCCGGATCCTGGGTATGGGAGACCTTCTCACCCTGATCGAGCAGGCTGAGCTGGCCTTCGATGCCGAGCAGGCCGAACAGGCCGCAGCCAAGATCGGCAGTGGTGAACTGTCCCTGGAGGACTTCCTCGAGCAGATGCGGGCGATCCGCAAGATGGGGCCGATTGCCAACCTGCTCGGCATGTTGCCGGGCGCGGCTGGGATGAAAGAACAACTTGCCCAGGTCGACGACAAGCAGCTGGACCGGCTGGAAGCCATCATCTGCGGCATGACCCCCGCTGAGCGGGCCGATCCGAAGATCATCAACGCCTCCCGGCGGCAGCGCATCGCTCGTGGATCCGGAGTGACGGTCAGTGAGGTCAACCAGCTCGTCGAGCGGTTCTTCGAAGCGCGCAAGATGATGCAGCAGGTGGCCGGCCGGTTCGGCTTCCCCGGCGCCGGCCCGGGACGGCGCAGTCGCAAGGGGCGCAAGACCAAAAAGGGCAAGGGACGGGGCCCCGCACTGCCAAGGACGCGTGGTGCACTGCCTGGTGGGCTGCCCGGCAACCTGCCCGAATTGCCGGATTTATCGAATCTGTCAGGCCTTGATCAACTGCCGCCCGGCTTCGACCCGTCGAAGCTGAAGTTCCGTAAGAAATGACGGTGCCCGGTGCCGGGCGCGCTGCCGGGCCTGGTGGCCGGATGCCGGCGATGCACTTACGAGGGATCGTGCTGCCCGCCGGGGAACCTGGCGAGTTGTGGGTAGCCGACGGGATCATCTGCGCCGACCCGGTGCCGGAGGCCGCCACTGTCTGCGACGGCGGTTACATCCTGCCCGGCCTGGCCGATGCGCACTGCCACATCGGTATCGGGCCGCAGGGCGCGGCGAGCCTGGCCGAGGCGGAGGCGCAGGCCGTCACCGACCGGGACGCCGGCACCTTGCTCATCCGCGACTGCGGATCCCCGATCGACACCCGACCCCTGCAGTCTCGGGAGGACCTGCCACGCCTCATCCGCGCCGGCCGGCACCTGGCGCGGCCCAAGCGCTACATCCCCACCATCGGCGTCGAGCTGGATGAACCGGGCCTGCTGCCGAATGCTGCGCGGGAGCAGGCGACGGCGGGGGACGGCTGGGTCAAGCTGATCGGTGACTGGATCGACCGATCGACCGGCGATCTCGCCCCACTCTGGCCCGATGACGTGCTTGCTGAGGCGGTCGCCGCTGCGCATGACGCGGGAGCGAGGGTCACCGCACACGTCTTCGGCGCCGATGCGCTGCCCGGGCTGATCGCCGCCGGCATCGACTGCATCGAGCACGGCACCGGCCTGTCCGCGGACACCATCAGCGAGATGGCCGCGCGCGGGACCGCCCTGGTACCCACACTGATCAACATCGAGACCTTCCCGGCGATCGCAGACCGCGCCGCCAAGTACCCGCGTTACGCCGCGCACATGCGGGCGCTGCACGCCCGGGTCCGGGACACCGTCGGAGCTGCCGTCGACGCGGGAATCCCGATTTACGCCGGCAGCGACGCCGGCGGGGGCATCCAGCACGGTCGCCTGGTGGATGAGATCCTGGCGCTGCGCACCGCCGGGCTCACCGGTGCCCAGGCTCTGGCGGCGGCGAGCTGGACGGCCCGTGACTGGCTTGGAGTCCCCGGCCTGGTACCCGGCGCGCCGGCGGATCTGCTGGTCACGCGCACCGACCCCCGGCGGGAGCCGGACACCCTGCGGCATCCGCAGCTGCTGATGCTGCGTGGCCGTGCGCTGGGAAACGGCAGCGGAACAATGAACCCGGCCTGCCCGCAGCGATGAGGAGGAGCACCTGAGCAGTCGCGAGCTTCCGCCGCCCCCTGCGATGCCGCCCCCGCATGCAGCTGCCCTGCCGGAGTTGACCTCACCACCGGAGCACGCACCGACCGGCCGGGATACCCGGCATGGCTGGCAGATGCTGGCCTGTTTCGTGGTCGCCGAAATGACCTTCGTAGCTGCGTCGGTGGTGGCCGTGCTGCCCTTCTTGCTGGCCATTCCGCACGGTGGTCCGGGCAGGCGGCCGCCCGGTGCGGCGTTAGTCGCGGCCCTTGCGCTACCCCCTGTGGCGGCGGGACTGGTCGTAGCGCTGGGCGCCGTGCTCCTCGGGCGGGGGCAGCTGCTGGAGCGGTTGCGCGACCAGCTGTCACTCCGGTGGCGACTGTCGGATGTAGGGATCGGCCTGGCGCTGGGCGTCTTCGGCTTGGCCATTACGGTGCCTGCCTCAGCGCTGTGGGCGCGCTGGGTCGGTGAGAGCCACGCAAACTCGGCGGTCGGCGAGGTGTTTCACGGTCAGCGGCTGACCCTGGGATGGGCACTCACGCTGTTCTTCGGGGTATGGCTGATAGCGCCATTGTGTGAGGAGCTGCTGTATCGCGGGGTGTTGTGGCGGGCGATGGAGTACTGGCGGTGGAATCGCTGGGTGATCGCCGGTCTGACCACCGTCCTGTTCGCCCTGGCGCACCCGCTGTTCTCCTGGTCTCACATCGAGCTGCTACGTAGCCCGCTGCTGGTGGTGATCACGCTGCCGATCGCACTGGGACGGCTGCTCACCGGCAACCTGCTGACCGGCATCGTCGCCCACCAGACGAACAACCTCCTCCCCGCGATCGGTCTGCTGCTCATCACGCAAGGCGCCGCACCCGGTTATTAGCCCCCTCCCGCGGGTCGTGCCCTCATGCCCGGTGTGTCGCGCCTGTTCATGCCCGGTGTGTCGGGCTCTCGCGAACACGCACCAGCCGATGGTGGGCGGGGGATACGGGCAGTCGGGATGGTCTGGCACAATAGGTCGCTGTTGTTACGGCGGGTCCTCTCATCACGCCGTGACCGCTGACCTCGAGAGCATCGTCGGTCTATGTCCCCACCATGGGCCGTGCGCGCTCGCCGTGAACACTTGCGCGTGACAGGAGTAGCTCGACCCGTGGCTGTGAAAATTAAACTCATGCGGCTCGGCAGGATTCGCCAGCCGTACTACCGGATCGTTGTCGCCGACGCCCGCACCCGCCGCAACGGCAAGGCGATCGAAACCATCGGCAAATACCATCCCAAGGAACAACCCAGCCTCATCGAGGTCGAC
>JBHELN010000452.1:0-4053 GCA_046263115.1 Pseudonocardiaceae bacterium
GGCACGCACATAGCCGTTGCCCCGTTCGGTCTCGCTCACCGACCGTGCGGCCAGCTCGTCGGGGGTGTGCTGGGGATAGATCGGATCGCAGGCGATGGCGTCCCCGCCAGCGGCGTTGACCTAGGCGGTGAAGCTGGCCATCCCGCCTAGACAGTCCAAGATCCGTCGGGCAAGGTCGCCTCGGTCAGGGCGAGCATGACCCGGTACTCGCCCAGGGTCCGCAAGCTGATCAGCATCTCGCCGATCTCGCTCGGTCCACGGACTCAACATGTGGGGGCACAAATGGGCGGTCCTCTCGGATTTGAGACCACCTCAGCGCGCCGGCCGCGGCTGTCACGGTTGAAGAAGTACGTCGTCTCGGCTGTCGCGTAGGTGGCCGAGCTGGCACAGGTCAGGCCCTCCGCGAAGACGGCCACCACCACTGCGCTAACGACATCATGACTGGGCGGGCGCCTCAACCCCGAGTCCGGCCGATCCTCGGACAGAAAATGGCGGTGTCCTCGGTGTTCACCCTGTGAGCAGTGTGGCGGCGACTCACCGATCGGTGGGCAGCTACCGTCGCCACCATGACGGACGAGCTGGTGCACCTGGCTGTGCAATCCGGGATCGCCACCATCACGCTGGACTCCCCCGCCAACCGCAACGCGTTGTCCAGCCCGTTGCGGGCCCAACTGTCCGACGCCCTGGCTCGTAGCGCCGGCGACGATGCGATCCGCGCGGTGATACTCGACCACACCGGGCCGGTCTTCTGCGCCGGGATGGACCTCACCGAACCCCCCGACGCAGTCGGCGAGTTACCCGACATCCTGGAGCGGATCAGCAACCATCCCAGACCAATCGTCGCGAAACTGGGTGGGCACGCTCGCGCCGGTGGGATCGGTCTGCTGGCGGCCGCTGACATCGCGGTCGCAGCACAGCACGCGACTTTCGCGTTCAGCGAGGTACGCATCGGTGTGGTGCCCGCGGTGATCTCGGTGACCGTGCTGCCCCGGTTACTTCGCCACGCAGCACACGAGCTGTTCCTTACCGGAGAGACCTTCGATGCCACCAGAGCCAATGCGATCGGTCTGCTCAACAGCGTGGTACCGGCCGATCAGCTGGACGGCGAGGTGGATCGCTACACCGGGATGCTCACCAAAGGCGGCCCGCAGGCGCTCTCCCTGACTAAGCGACTGCTCAGGCGCGCTGGTCCGGGTGATTTCGCCGCCATGCTGGAGATCTCCGCCGCCCGCTTCGCCTCAGCAGAAGGCCGGGAAGGTATTCGCGCTTTCGCGGAGAAGCGGCCGCCGGCATGGGCTCGCATCAGCTGATCGCCCGCCGGATTAGGCCTCGGCGAGTAGTACTGACAGTGGACGTCCCGGGCTGACGGCAGCCGCCTCGTCGAGTACCGAGACCACCGCACGGTATCCCTCAGGATCGGCCGCCTCGAACTCCTGGTAGCCGGTCCAGATCAGCACGTGCTCACCGAGCGGCAGCCAGGATAGGTCGACCAGGCAGTCATACAGCGCATCGAGATTTCGCCCGTACCAAGCCGGGAAGTTCATCGCGGCGCCGATCGCGTCCAACGCCTCGGCCGTGCTGGTAACGGGGCCTATCACGTGCGTTGCTGCGCCCCGGCCACGGGCGTGCGCAACGGCGCGGCCCGCATCGGGAACATGTCGAGGCACGGCTTACGCCTTGGGGTCGACTGCGACGAAGGTCACATAGTGGTCGCCGGTGTAGTACAACTCATCGGCACCTCCGGTGATCAGGCAGCGAGGGCCGCGATCATGCTGTCCGGGGGTAGGGACTGTGTACTCCCGGTAGAAGCCGGCCTGCCGGGACGGCAACCGGGCTTCGCGATTGCCGAACACGCCGCCGTCCTGACGGTAAGGAAAAGGACCGCCGTGTCGGATCAGCTGCCACACCTGCGTGGCCTGGGGCGGAAGCTGTGACAATCCCCGCACCGGCAGGCCGGACGTCGAGGAGACGGTCACCGGCCGGCCACCAGTCGGCGGATCGGCCAATGCGTGGTGGCCCAGCCAACTACCGGCCACCAGCATGAGCAAGCCGACCAGCGCAGCGGTGACGCGGCGCCGGGAACTCACTGCGGCTTGTCCGCCTCGCCGGCGTATCGGTGGCCGAGCCGGTCGAAGATCAGGCCGACGACCCGGTCCAGCAACCGGGCAGCCCACCAGCAAGTCGGCAGCAACACCAGCATGAGCAGCGCCACCTGAAATACGAGCCCTAGTTGGGTGAGCCACAGCTCCACCCCGTCCCACCAGCGGGCCACCGCGTCCCACGCCGCCCACAGCACAACCACAGCCTAGCTCGCCGCGACGTCGGTACCCGCCACGGGCACTAGGTTGGGCAGCATGTTCGCCATCTACGCCGCAGCACCGAATCCCACCGATCCGCTGGCCTCGTTGTGCATCGGAGATCGCCCGCACCCAGCGGTACCCGACGGCAGTGTGGCCGTCACCGTCACCGCGGCCAGCCTGAACATGCACGACTTGTGGACGCTGCGCGGCGTAGGGATCAAACCCGACCGTTTCCCGATGATTCTGGGCTGTGATGGTGCGGGCAGGCTGCCCGACGGCTCCGAAGTAGTGATCTACCCCGTGATCACCAGCCCGGGCTGGATCGGCGACGAGTCGCTGGATCCGGGCCGCACGCTGCTCACCGAGAAGCTGCAGGGTTGTTTCGCGGACACCGTGGTGGTGCCCGCCCGCAACGTGGTGCCCAAGCCGCCGTCACTGACCTTTACGGAGGCCGCCTGTATGGGCACCGCCTGGCTGACCGCGTACCGGATGCTGTTTGTGAAATCCGGTTTGCGCCCTGGCCAAACCATGCTCGTGCAGGGCGCCTCGGGCGGCGTCGCCACCGCTCTGGTGCAGCTGGGCCGGGCGACCGGGATGCGAGTGTGGGTGACTGGGCGCACCGAAGACAAGCGCGCACTGGCCTGCTCGCTGGGCGCTCACCAGGCGTTCGAGTCCGGCGCTCGGTTGCCCGAGCGGGTGGATGCGGTGTTCGAGACCGTCGGCAAGGCCACCTGGTCGCATTCGGCGAAGTCGCTCAAGCCCGGCGGCATCATCGTGTGCTCCGGCGCCACCAGCGGCGACGCCGACCGGGCTGAACTGCAGCGGCTGTTTTTCCTGCAGCTCCGGATCGTCGGCTCCACCATGGGCACCCGCGATGAGCTGCGCGACCTGCTGGCGTTTCTGGACATCACCGGCCTGCGCCCGCAGATCGGCATGGTGCTCCCCATGTCCGCCCCCGAGCACGGCTTCAAGGCCATGCTCGACGGCGACACCGCCGGCAAAATCGTGTTCACCCGCTGAACGCCCATCGCCGGTGCGGTTACGTGCGACCGGTGATCGGGACGGATGCGGCCACCATGATCACTACCTTTTGCTGCCGGGCTTGGCCGAGTCGTCGGTGGACAGCGCGGCGACGAAAGCCTCCTGCGGGACCTCGACGCGGCCGATGGTCTTCATCCGCTTCTTGCCCTCTTTCTGCTTCTCCAGCAGTTTGCGCTTGCGCGTGATGTCCCCGCCGTAGCATTTGGCCAGCACGTCCTTGCGGATGGCGCGGATGGTCTCCCTGGCGATGATCCGGGAACCGATCGCAGCCTGGATCGGCACCTCGAACTGCTGGCGCGGGATGAGCTCACGCAGCCGGCTCGCCATGGAGGTGCCGTAGCTGTAGGCGGCCTCCCGGTGCACGATCGCGGAGAACGCGTCCACCGGCTCACCCTGCAGCAGGATGTCCACCTTGACGAGGTCCGCGACCTGCTCGCCGGCCTCCTCGTAATCCATCGACGCATAGCCGCGGGTCCGAGACTTCAGCGCGTCGAAGAAGTCGAACACGATCTCGGCCATCGGAAGCCTGTAGCGCAGCTCCACGCGTGATGCCGACAGGTAATCCATCCCCAGCAGGGTGCCCCGCCGACCCTGGCACAGCTCCATGATCGTACCGACGTATTCCGACGGTGCGATCACGGTGCAACGCACCACCGGCTCGTATACCTCAGCAACCTTGCCGGTGGGCCAGTCCGCTGGATTGGTGACGATC
>JBHELN010000453.1:0-3097 GCA_046263115.1 Pseudonocardiaceae bacterium
AATCACGTGCTGCACGAGCGGGTCGTGATCGTGAGCGTGCAGTCGGAGAACGTCCCACACGTCCCACCGGGCGATCGGGTGACCATCGACCAGCTCGGCCACCCCGCGGACGGCATCGTGCACCTGCTCGCCCGGCTCGGCTTCCAGGACGACCACCACATCCCCGACCTGCTGCGTGAGTCCCGCGGCCTATGCGAAGAACTCGAATTCGACACCGACACCGTGTCGTACTTCCTGTCCCACATCATCATCGAACGCGGCCCCCAACCGGGCATGAGCACCTGGCGCAAGCGACTGTTCATCACCCTCGCCCACAACGCGGCCACCCCGGCCACCTACTTCAAACTGCCCCCCGACCGCACGGTGGTGATGGGCTCGCGCATCGAACTTTGATCGAGCCGTAACGGCTATCTCGTGCGAAGCGTCGCCACGTGACCAACAGCGGGGCGGCCCAGCCGGCCCCCAATCGGACACCTGTCTCAGCCGGCACGTCGACATATACGTAGTCGTGCAGTGCTTGTCTCAGCCGCTGGCACCAGGCGGCCGGCCCCCCTAAGCCGAAAGCGGGCGGAGCCGGCGGGCTGTTGCCGGGTTCAGGCAGCGTGCCCCGCGCGGCTCGGGTGCCGCCGGGGTCGCCGCCCGGGCCGCGCAGGATGTAGCTGGCGGCGACGGTCGCGAGCGCGCCCAGCGGTGGGGCGGTGAGATAGATCCACAGGTCGTGCAGGTCAGAGCTGATGAGGGCTGATGAGGGCGGGTGCGAGTGAGCGGGCGGGGTTCATCGAGGCCCCGCTAACGGGGCTGGACCACAGACCAGCAACTGCGATGTAGGCGGCCAGTCCGAACGCGGACAGCGGGCCGATGTCCTGGGCACTGGAGGCCGTGCCCAAGATCGTGCCGATCAGCCCGAGACTGAGGATTGCTTCGATGACGAAGGCCTGGGGGCGCTGAACCCGGCTCCGGGCAGGGTCGCCCCCAGATGGGCCAGACCGCCGAACGTCAGTCTCAACACCATGCTCGCCAACAGGGCGCCGGCGAGTTGGGCCAAAGGTAACCCAGTACCCGTAGCCAGCCGAAGTCGCCTCGGAGCGCGAACGCGATGCTCACAATGGGATCGGCTAGCGGATCAGGTTGTCCGATGGACTGCGCCCTCACGCGGTGACCATTGGTGAGGTGGCGAGGTCTAATAACCCCCCGCTGGCCACGTTGGCGAGATGCTCGTCGATCTGGGATGGGGTGGCGATCTCACTGGCGACGAGCGACCGCGGATCTGCTCGACAGTAGGGCACTGTTGCATCGACGGATGACAGCTCCGGAAGGCTGAGCTGATGCGTCATCGCCAGTTCCGCGGACCAGCATCGAGGTCGAGCTTCGCCGGATACCGCTTTCCGCCAGACGTGATCACCTTGGCGGTGCGTTGGTATTTGCGTTACAGCCTGTCGTATCGAGATGTCGAGGAGCTGCTGGGCGAACGCGGGATCCAGGTCGATCACGTCACCACCATCTATCGCTGGGTGCAGCGGTTCACGCCGCTGCTGATCGACGCGGCCCGGCCTTGCCGGCACTGCCCCGGTGACCGGTGGTTCGTGGATGAGACCGTGCGCCGCGAGGCGCGATGTGACCGAGCGGGGGTGAGAGGACTCCACCGCCTGGCTGTCGCAGCAGCTGGGTTGAAGCTGAGGGCAGTCTGATCCGGGAGGCGCCGGGGAGGGCGGGAGCAGCCCTGACAACGACGGGACGTGCCGGTACTGCCAGACGGTGCGGATTCGGCAAGCGAGACGGGAAGGTGTACGGGAGAAACCAGTGTTGACGTTCCGTAAGCGACGAGCCGGCTCCACCTGGTGATATGGGCCGGGGTGCAGTGCGTGATCGCTGGGATGGGTGCGGTCAACTCCGAAGCCGGGAAGTTTCGCCGGTGGGGAGGCCATGGGGCGGATTCCAGTGATCGGCGCAACATCGGAGGTATTCGGGAGTTGCGGTGGCTGGCAGGGGTCGGCCGGGTTCGGCGCCGCAGACGGAAAAGCGTGAGCAGTTCGCGCGGTTGGTTGCTCAGGGTGTCAGTATCTCGCAGGCTTGTCGGATCGTCGGGGTGAACCGGAGAACGGGGAAACGTTGGCGACACGGGCGAACAATCACCAGTTCCAACGGCAAGCGGCGGCACTATCCGCCGGTGATCAACGTCGGGAAGCGGGAGATCTCGTCGCGGTATCTGTCCGAGGACGAGCGGGTGCGCATCGGGGATCTGCATCGGGCCGGCCACGGCGTGCGGGAGATCGCAGCAGAGATCGGCCGCAACGCTTCGACGATCAGTCGGGAGCTGCGCCACAACCGCGACTCGGCCAGCGGCTCGTACCGGCCGTTTACGGCGCAGCGCATGGCGATCGAACGTCGAGCGCGTCCTGGGCGGGGCAAGCTGATCCGGGACTCGGAGCTGCGCGGTTTTGTCGCCGAGCGGTTGACCAAGCGCTGGAGCCCGGAACAGATCGCTCAGGCGCTGCGCATGCAGTTCCCGGACCAACCCGACCGTCACCTCGCCGCGGAAACGATCTACCAGGCGGTCTACCGCCCGGAGCTGGGTGGGCTAGGCCGCACGCTGCCCAAGGCGCTGCGCACTGGACGGCGCCGCCGCAAGCCGCATCGGCGCCCGGACGCCCGCCGCGCAGGCCGGCTGGTGGACATGGCGATGATCGGCCAGCGCCCGCCCGAGGTCGCCGACCGCACCCAGCCGGGGCATTGGGAGGGTGACCTGGAGCGCCACGAGGCGCCATGTAACCGAGTGGAGGTGGAAGACCTTCACCGCTGCGCTGTCGTAGCAGTGTAGTGAAGCTGGGGGCAGGCTGATGGGCGCTGTTGCGCTTGGCGAAGCCGGGGCACGCGAGACCGTTGAGCCTTGGGTGGGTCAGATCGCCAGAGCAAGCTCGTCGAACGCGGCCATCACCTGCAAGATAGGTGCTTCGTTAACGCCAAGCTCGTAGTGGCCGCGACGGATGTTCTGGACGAACGCGTGCCCCGCAATGATGATCCTGGCTCCGAGATCTGTTTTCAGGCCGCGCATCGGTCGCAGGCGCCGCTTCAGCTGACCGTGATCGGCTTCCATTCG
>JBHELN010000454.1:0-4383 GCA_046263115.1 Pseudonocardiaceae bacterium
GCACCAAGCCGACAGTGACCGACGCGCACTGCGCGCTGGGGCATCTCGATCCGGATCGAGAGCTAGGCAGCAGCGACCGGGGGCTGCGGCTGGATATCGACGCTGCCGCGGACGCCATCAGCGCGCTGCCGGCCGCGGCCGGCGGGGCCGAGGGAATCCTCGCGGTGGTGCGGGCCACGATGGCTCGAGCGTTGCGCAAGGTCAGCACCGAGCGCGGCGTCGATCCGGCGGAGCTGGCGCTGGTGGCCTACGGGGGCGCCGGGCCGCTACACGCGACCGCGCTGGCCCGTGACCTGGGCTGCCGCGCGGTGGTGGTGCCGCCCGCGCCGGGAGTGCTCAGCGCGCTCGGGCTGTTGCTGGCGCCGGCCCGCTATGAGACGTCACGGACAGTGATGGCGCAGGCGGGCGACGATCTCACCGGCGCCTGGCAGGCGCTGGAGACGCAGGCTCGCGGGGAACTGGAGCGCCAGGGCGTGGCGGGCGGGATCACGGTGACCCGGCTCGCCGATGCCCGCTACGCCGGCCAGTCACATGAACTGCGGATCACTGTCGAGGCCGGCGCCGACCTGGCACAGCTGCTGCACCGCGCGCATCGGGAGGCCTACGGGTATGCCCTACCCGACGAGCCCGTCAAGATCGTCACACTGCGGGTGGTGGCCCGGGGTGAACCGATCCTGCCGCACCCGCCGAGCGATTGGGACCAGGGGGAACCCGCACCGGAGCGGTCCCGAGAGGTCGGTGACATCGGTGTGGCACGGGTGGTCTCCCGAGCCGGCCTGGCGCCCGGTGACAAGGTCACCGGCCCGGCGCTGATCGAACAGTCGGACACCACCACATTGCTCGCCGACGGAGAGGTCGCCGTGCTGGATGACGCCGGGAACCTGGTGGTGCGCCTGCCTAGCTGACCGCCCGGCGTGTCGCGCTCCTATGCCCGCTGTGCCGCGCGCTCGTGCCCGGTGTGTTGACTGTGGCACAGTCAACACATGGGTGATCTTTACCGCGCCAGGGTGGATGCTCCGGAGCAGACCTGGCGGGTGGGGGCTGAGCTCGGTACCAGTCTCACCGAGCACCAGTGGTCTACCGCAACCCGGTGTCCTGGCTGGACCGTGGCTGCGCTCTACGCGCATTACTCCATGTCTCCCCGGGTATGAGTGCTCCCCTGCCGCTGTCGGATGCGGACAAACTGCCCATGACGGCCGGGGAACTACTCCGGCGGTTCAACGCCTCGGATGGGATGGCAAACACGGCGGCCGAGACGGTGGCAGATCACCCACCGGCGGCAGAGCGAGGGCCCAATGACTGAACTTTCCGCCGTTGAGCTGGAGGTGTTCCGGCACGCGCTGGCCGGGGTCGCCGAGGAGATGGGTGTGGCGCTGCGGCGCGCGGCGTACTCCCCGAACATCAAGGAACGAGCCGACTGCTCGGCAGCGGTGTTCGACCCCGACGGGGAGATGGTCGCCCAAGCCGAGCACATCCCGGTACACCTGGGCGCGATGCCCGCCAGCGTCCGCGCGGTGCTCGATACCTACGGCTCGCTGGAACCCGGTCAGCAAATCTGCGTCAACGACCCCTACCTGGGCGGCACGCACCTGCCGGACCTCACCATCGTCGCCGCAGTCGGTGCCGATTCCGGTGAACTGCTCGGCTATGTGGCCAACCGCGCACACCACGCCGACGTGGGCGGCGCAGCCCCGGGGTCGATGCCCGCCAACGCCACCGAGATAGCGATGGAAGGCATCAGGATCCCGCCGATCCTCATCGCCGACGCCGGCGGGGAGCGCGATGATGTGCTGCGGTTGATCGTGGCGAATTCCCGGACGCCCATCGAGCGGCGGGGTGACCTGCGAGCACAGTTCGCGGCCAACCATGTCGGAGCCCGGCGGCTGCGCGAACTCGCCGGCCGGATGGGGCCGTCGCGGCTGTCGCAGGCGATGGCGGCCGTCTGTGACTACTCCGATCGACGGGTCCGGGCTGCTGTCCAGCAGATCCCCGACGGGCGCTATCGCAACTCCGACGTTCTGGAGATCGGTGAGGGCGTCACGATCCGCGCTGCGGTGACCGTTGCCGGCGATCAGGTGACGATTGACTTCGCCGGCACCGACCCGCAGATCCCGGTGAACTGCAACGCGGTGTTCGCGGTGACGTTGTCCTCGGCCATGTTCGTCTTCCGGATGCTGACCGACCCCGCGGCGCCGCCCAACGCCGGCTGCTACCGGCCACTGCACGTGCACGCGCCGGAAGGGTCCGTAGTGCACGCGACATTCCCCGCGCCGACGGCCGCCGGCAACGTCGAGACCAGCCAGCGGATCGTGGACGTCTTGCTCGGCGCGTTCGCCCAGGCGATCCCCGACCGGGTGCCCGCGGCCAGCCAGGGCACCATGAACAATTTACTTATCGGTACCGGGGGTGGCCAGCCGTTTAGCTACTACGAAACGCTGGGCGGCGGGGAGGGCGGCACGCCCGACCGTCCCGGTATGTCCGGAGTGCACACCGGGATGACCAACACCCAGAACACTCCCGCTGAGGCGATGGAACTGGATTACCCGTTGCGGGTGTGGCGCTACGAGCTGCGACCGTCCTCCGGCGGCGCCGGCGCACACCCCGGCGGCGACGGCCTGGTACGGGAGGTCGAGGTGCTGGCGGACTGCACGTTGACCATCCAGTCCGAGCGCCGGGAAAATCCGCCGTGGGGGCTGGCCGGCGGGCGCCCCGGCGCGGTGGGGCACAACATCCTTCGCCGCGCTGACGGGACCGAGGCCGAGCTGCCCAGCAAGGGCACCTGGCAGTTGGACCGCGGTGACCGGATCCGAATCGAAACGCCCGGTGGCGGCGGCTGGGGACAAGCCGTCACCTGACGAACGGTCTCAGGCCAGCCACCACGCCAACCCGAGCGTGGCCAGCACTGTGAGAACCGCCAGTAGTAGCAGCACGCGAGCCAGCATGGCCGCCGGGTCGGACTCCCCCGGACGAACACCTAGGCCCGGACGCACACCCAGCCCTCGACGGCAATGGAGATCCAGATCAGCAGCGTTCATGACACCAACGGTAGCGACGCTGTGGTTACCGTCCTGCTCACCTTGAGTTAGCGGCAGGCAAAATCGCGCGGATTTGCGCCTACGGTGGGCGTTGGCCGGCCCCCGTTCACCGCGGCGCCCACCGGCGTGGGTTGGCAGCCACCCGGTTCATGGGTCAAGATCGGAGCATGGTGCTCGACGCACTGCGGGCACTTCCGCCGACTCCGATGCTGATCCTGGCCTTCGTATGCCCTGCGCTGGAGGCATCCACCATGCTCGGCGTGGTCTTCCCAGGCGAAATTGCGATCTTGGTGGCGGGCGCCGCCGCGCAAGTCGGGACCTTACCGCTGTGGGCTGTGATTCCCGCCGGCGTGGCGGGCGCGGTGATCGGCGATGCGATCGGGTTCGGCGTCGGGCGCCGCTACGGTGCGCGATTACTCGGGCACCTTCCGGAGCGACTGGTCAAGCCGGAGTCGGTGTGCGCAACTAATGATTTGATACGGCGGCGAGGGCCGATTGTCGTACTGATCGGTCGCACCACGGCGGTGTTGCGGGCGTTGGTTCCCGGCTTGGCAGGAATGAGCGGGCTGAGCTGGCGGCGATTTCTGCCCTACAACATGCTTGGCGGAATGATCTGGGCAACGGTGGTGGCCGCGTTAGGTTACCTGGCGGGCGCAAGCCTCGCCGTGGTGCAGGATCAGCTGGGCCTGGCCAGCAATATCATCCTCGGCGCCCTGATCGCGATAGGGCTGGTGGTGTGGTTGCGCACCCACGTCCGGCGGCGGCAAGCAAAACTCTGAGCAACAATTGTCGGCATGTAAGTGAATCGCTGTGGGCCGTGTGGGTGTGCGTTGACCGACTCATGTCATCTGACTATGATCCAGCTCACAGCTAGACAGACCTGTCTGTGCCTGCCTTCTTTGGTACACGAAGTGGTCGACGGTGCCATTCGCGGTGTGATCTTTTGTGACAGGAAGGAGTCCGCGCGCAAATATTACCGGTCCGCCCACTCAACTATCTAAAGCCTACTCAATTTAGAGAGGACAATCATGGCTGATTACGATCCGAGAACGGCCACCGGAATTCCCACCGAGCCCGTCGGCTCGCTGCCTCGTCCGGCGAAGTTGCAGGCCGCCTATGCGGCCCACGACGAGGGAAAGATCGATCTTGCGGCCTTGGAGGCCGAGCAGGAAGAGGCCGTTAAGGATACGATCGAGCGGTTTGAGGCCACCGGCTCACCCATCATCTCCGATGGCGAGCAGCGTGCGTCAAGCTTCGCCACCTATCCCCTTACCGACACCCTAAACGGCACCGGGCTGGCAGACAATCTCGGCCCGGGTGGTCAGTTCTTCGCAATTTTCGCCGACGG
>JBHELN010000455.1:0-3359 GCA_046263115.1 Pseudonocardiaceae bacterium
CGGGCTGGGCCGCTCACTGCCGGTGCGGTCGGGCCGCGCCATGCGGGTCATCGAGGACGTGATCCAGACCGACGCCGCACTCAACCCCGGCAACTCCGGTGGCGCGCTGGCGGACGCGGCCGCCAAGGTGGTCGGGATCAACACCGCGGTCGCCGGTTTCGGGCTCGGCATGGCGGTGCCGGTCAACGCGACCACCCGCCGCATCATCGGGGCGTTACTGGCCGATGGCCGGGTGCGCCGGGGCTACCTCGGCCTGGTCGGGGTGCCGGCGCCGCTGCCCACGCCGGTCGCGCAACGCGCAGGGCAGGCGTCGGGCCTGCGCCTGGTGGAGGTCATCCCGGGCAGTCCGGCCGACCGGGCCGGGCTGCGCGCCGGGGATCTCGTACTCAGCGCGGGACGCCGGCCGGTCACCGACGCCCAGGGCATCCAGCGCCAGCTGTTCTCCGACGCCATCGGCATCAGGTTGCCGATCACCGTGCTGCGCAACGGCGCGATGGTGGATGTGATCACCGTGCCGACCGAGCTGGTGTCGACCTAGGCCAATTGGAGACACGCCGTAGCCGTGTGCTCGCGCACAGCGACAGTCGGTGTGCCACTATCGCAGGCAGTGTCCGGGCTCGGGAGTTATACGTGATCACATCCTCATCACGCGGGCGGCATGACTGGCCGTGGCGGGGCGGCACTTCTTTCGCCACCCCGGACGGCTCGCACGTGCTGCTTCGCGGCACCGGTCTGGACGTGTCCAGGCCCTGGTCGTGCAACTTCGTCGCGTTGGTTCGGGGTGCTCGGCGAAGCTTCACCGTCGCCGAGGCCGGCGCGTTCGACTGGCACAGCACCTACACCACCATCCCCGATCGGCTGCTCCTCCAGCCGTACCGTGGCGGCGAGCTGGTCATCGGCATCCGCGACACCCCCGCGCGTACCGAGGTTCCCGATTACCGGGCCGCCTGGCGGGGACAGTGGTTCGAGCTGCACACCCGGGCCAGCGGCGCTCCCGGCGACATCACGACGGTCTTCGACTCGTTCCGGTTGACCGACACGCCGCTGGGCATGCTGGTCCAGCCCCGCAGCACCGGCCAGGTGCAGGCAGAGCCGGTGCGGGTGGCCAAAGAGGTGCCTGGGATCGGCTACCTGATGATCGAACGTCCCGGAGCCAGCCAGGTCGCGGTCCCGGATTTCCGGGGCTACCCGACGCGGCACGGGGAACTGTGGCGCCAACCGCTCGGCCCTGGCGCGCAGGGTCGTTCCCGGCCGGACACTCTGCTGCTGGCTACTCCGACCGCGGTCGCCCGGCTGGTACCCGGACCGGCTGACACCCCCGACTTGAGCCGGGTACTAGCGTTTTTCCATGAGTTGAATGTGACCTGGGAGTCCCCATGATCGTGCTTGGAGTGCCTGTGCTCGCAGCGGCATTCCTGCTGGTGGAAGCCGGGCTCGAGCATCTGAGGGCACCAAAGTTGCTGGCCCTCGCGGCGGGCACGGGCATCGCGGCAGCCCGCGCCATCGCGGTCGTGGAGCTGCTGATCGGGGTGCCCTCCGTGGCCGCGGTCTTCTTCGGCATCGCCGAGTTGCGCTGGGCGCTGGCCGCTCAGACGGCCATCTACCTGGCCTTTGCCGCCCACCTGTGGTGGCGCCATCACCGGGGGGACCAGTCCGATTGTGGCTGCAACCGGATGGGCACCCAGGTCGGGCCCGGGGGAATCGCCCGGGCCGTGGTGCTGTCCATCGCCACGCTGGCCGCGACGGCGCTGTATCCCGCGGTTGCATTGCCCGGCGGTGGGGTCGCCGTGCTGGTGGTGGCCTCCGCGCTGGTGGTGGCGGTGTTGCTCTACACCCTGCCGGCGGCTGTCGATGGGCGCGTCGCATGAGCGTGCTCGCCGCTGCGCTCACGCTGGCCTGGGGCTGCCTGGCGGTGCTCACGCTGGCGATGGCCGGGATGCTGCGGCAGCTGCGGGAACTTCAGGCCGAGGTTGTCCAACTGCGGTCTGAGCAGGGAATGCAGCCCTGGCGCGCCACCATGGGTCGGCGGGTGCCGCAGCTGGCCGGCGCCGGGCCGGCGGTCCTGCTGGTCCTCGACCCCGGGTGCGCCCTGTGTGACGAGGTGCACGAGCCGTTCACCCGCCTGCCAGCCGGGCATCCGGGCATCCGCTTCGAGGTACTGTCCCCACGCGCGCCCCGACAGCACTGGGCCGAGCCGAGCATCTGCTCGCGGGTCGACCCGGCGCTCGTCGCGGAGCTCGACCTGCCGTGGGCGCCAGCCCTGCTGCACGTCGACGGCGACGGGACGGTGCTGGCTGCCGAGCCAGTGGTGGCTGCCCAGCAGATTTCCCAGCGCGTAACTGGCCTGCTGAACAGGGCGACGGTCCCGCAAGGAGCGTGATGAGCACCCCGGACATTCCCCGGCTCGACCAGCCCGGTACCGAACCGCAACCCCGCGTCGTGCAGTTCGCCGACACCGGGACGGGGCTGCGCCGGCGCGGGTTCCTGGCCGTCGCCGGCACCGCCGCCATGACGTTGGGTCTCACGCTGCTCGGTTGGATCCCGCTGGCCCGCCCGGCCAGGGCCGAGCAGGGCACCCAGTATCCCGACTGCGGTCGTTACCACTACGGGCCGAACGGACCTACTTGCATCGGTGCGCCGTATTCCGAGTCCTACTGCGACAAAGACAAGTGGTTCAAGAGCGGCTGCTACGGAGACTGGAACAAGGGGCTGGACTGCTACCAGCCGCGCATGATCTGCCGCGCCGGGGCCGATCCACGCGACGCCTGGCTGTGGAAGGCCAATGATGTGGTGTACCGCTGCGCCGACGGCGAGGTGCACTACAGCGGGGCACCGAATTTCGAGAAGCTGGTGTGCAGCGCGACGCTGTCAGACGAAGCGACGGCGTCGGCCCCGCTGTTGCCATGACCTACCGTTTGCGGCGCACCGTCTGGGGTCCCGTACAGCTCACCGCTGTGCTGGTGGTGCTGGCGGCGGCTGTGACGATGATGCCGCCCGGTGGGCGGTTGGGTTGGCTGCTGACCTGGCTGCTGCTCGGACTGGTTGCCGGTTATGCCCTGTCCGGCTCGGCATGAAGCGTCAACTCGGCGTCCCTGCTGAGCTCGCCGGTCTGGCGGGATTCATCACGCAGCTACTTCACCGCCGGCTTGGTCGCCGGGGGCGTCGCCGTCAGCGCCCTCGCGGTGGTGCTGGGCAGCCTGGTGCGCCCGGTGCTGCCAGCCACCGTGCGGTTCGGGGTGATCGCAGCAGCGGCGCTGTTCATCCTCGCCGGTGAGTGCGGGTTGCACCGTGTGGTGCTGCCGCACCGGCGTGCCCAGGTGCCCTCGACGGTGATCGCGTCCGGTGGCGACGCGGGCGCG
>JBHELN010000456.1:0-6473 GCA_046263115.1 Pseudonocardiaceae bacterium
CGAACAGCTTCGTCAGCCGAGCGATCTCTTCGAAGGTAAGCAGCTCGGAAGTCTTCATGAACGGGAAGTCGGTGCCGAAGACGTCGCGCGGCATGCAGTAGCAGCAGCGGAAGTTGCACCGATCGGTCACTGAGATCCGCAGATCTCGTAATCCGCGCCTGAACCTATCGCCCACCGTGTTCATGGCCGTCCATGGCTTCTCATACGATTAGAGTACTCCTGTTCACCTTAGTGTCTTTGTTCGTCGGCCGCGCCGCACCGGTTCGCCGAGCGGGTACTCCCACACCGCCAAAGTTCGTGAGAGCCGGCCCGTCTATCACTTTACGTAACTAGATCACCCGTTCGTGCTGCTAACACTGCGACCACGCGGAGCGAGAACACAGTGACTGGTACGTGCGGTAGCCGGCGTGGTGGTCGCTCGCGGCACCTGTTCCACAGAGGAGGTCGGCGTGTCCGTACCAGCGCAGCTGAGCCCGTTTCGGGGAGGCTCCAGCGTCACAGGCCTCATCAGTTTCGCCCTGGGCCTGGTAGCCGCGTTCGGGACGGTGGTGTACGCGGTCTGGTTGGCCGTCGCCGCGGTGGCGGCAGCGTCAGGTATGGGGGCAACGGCCGAGGACGTCAGCGGCACTGTCGTCGGTACCCTCCACTCCAAAGAGGCCATGCACTCCACCGGTGCCGCCCAATACAGCACGGCAGCACAGACCCGGCCGCCAGCCGCGACCATGCCCGCACCGACTCCGACCGGCTCCACGCTTGCCTTCGACCAACTGTGGGTCTCCCGCAACGGCAATACGGTTGTCGTTGGAGTCCCCACGGTGGGCATCTCCGCGCTGACCGGCGAGTCGATGATTGAGGTGCCGGTGACGCTGACCAACAACGGCGAACGGGACTGGATTCCTGAGTCCGCCGGCTTCGTCGGTACGCTCAACCACGCACCGATACCGGAGTCCACCGAAGGCGATTGGATGTACCGGTCCCCGATCGTGCCGCATACTTCCGTGACGCTGACCAAGGTATTTGTCAGCAAGCCCGGCCAGTTCGGCCTCACGGTGAATACTTCAGACGGGGTCGCGTCATTCGGCGGTCAGGTGTGACGCCGGGACACGCAGCGTGATGGTGGTGCCGATGCCCGGTGCAGCGTCCGAAAGCAGACGGTAGCGCGCACCGAACCGGTCCCGCAGCTGGTCATCGATGGCGCGCAGGCTGGCCGCAACGTCAGCATCCACGGTCCCGGGCCCATCGTCGGTGACGGTGACCACGCAGTCGCCGCCGTCACGCCGGGCCGTGACCGTCACCGTGCCGCCGAGCTGCTGGCATTCAATGCCGTTGCGGACCGCGTTGTCGACCAGCTGCTGGAGCGCCAGGAACGGCAGCACGACCGGCAGCACGATGGGGACAACCTCGATCCGTACCCGCAGCCGTTGCCTGAACCGGGCCCGCTGCAACGTCAGGTAACGGTCGATGTTCTCCAGCTCCTCGGCCAGCGTGGTCTCGGTGGCCGAGCGCAGCGAGTACCGGGCGAACTCGGCGAAAACGATCAGCAGGTCGCGCGCCCGGGTGGGATCGGTGCTGACCATCCCGACGATGGTGCTGATGGTGTTGTGCAGGAAATGCGGCGAGATCTGGTCGCGCAGCGTGCGCAGTTCGGACCGAACCTGCGCCACGGCGCGGTCCAGCTCGGCGAGTAGTCGCTGGTCTTCGCGGTCGGGTCCACCGTGCCTGGCCCGCACCACGACCGGCGTGTGGATCGCCGCGACGTGTTTGGCTGGTCGCAGACCGCGCCAGGTGGGGTGCCCGAGGCGGCCATGCGCTGTCCACTGCCGGTAGGAGACCTCCCCGAGTAGCCGGGGAGCCACCCAGTGCACCATCCGGTCGGCCTCGCTGGGCTCCAGATCCGTGAACGGGCTCGCCGGCACGGCTAGCTCGGCCAACCGATCCCGCAGATCCTGTCGGGTCGCCTCGGTGAAGCCGGTCCCGACCTGGCCGACGTAGCGCAAACCGGCCTCGGTGGGTACGCCGACCAGTAGCGCACCGATCGACGCTGCTCGACGGCGTTCGGGAAGCCACCCGCCGATGATCACTTCTTGAGTCTGCCGCAACGTGGTCTGCACCCAGTGACGGGATCGGCCGGGCTGGTATGTCGACTCGACCCGTTTGGCGATCACGCCGTGCAGCCCGTGCTGAGCGGCGGTGTCCAGGACGGTCTGGCCGTCGGTGTTCAAGAAGCACGGCGGCGCGACCACCGGCCCGTCGGTGAACACCAGTTCCGCCAACAACTCCCGGCGGCGCTGGTAAGGCAGCTCGGCGGTGGACTGGCCGTCCAGGCTCAGGAGATCGAACACGTAGTAGGTCACCGGTGCCCGCCGCATCACCAGCGAGGTGGGGCGTTGGACATTCATCCGCCGCTGCAGCTGCGAAAAGCTGGGCCGGCCGCACGAATCCAGCGCCACGATCTTTCCGTCCAGCAGCATCCGGCGGGCCGCCACAAACGCTCCCAGCTCGGGGTATACGGCCGTGATATCGCGTTGGCGGACGCTGTACAACTCCGTTCCCGTCGGCTGTACGCGCGCCAATGCCCGGATCCCGTCCCAGCTGAACTCGAAAGCCCACCCTGCGCCCACCGGCAACGGACCCGCCACCGGCAACATCGGCCGCACCAGCTCGGACATTATTTGGGCCTCCTGGTCCCGTGAGTGGCGATGCGACCTATGGCTCGCATCGCCACTCAGTCACTGGCGCCGGGCAGGCTTGTCGGAAGGGTCCCGCTGGGCGGGGACGTCCACTGGTTTGGTGCGAGCGGCTTTGGCGGCCTCCACTGAGGCCTGCAGCGCGGTGATCAGATCGACCGACGGGGCGGGTTCCTCGGGCGTAGCCCGGGCCGGGAACACCTGGCCGGCGGTCTTGGCTTCGATGACGGACAGCAAGGCCTCGCGATATCCGTCCTGGTACTGCTCCGGCGCGAAGTCGCCCGACATGGCCTCGATGAGCGTGTCAGCCATCCGGCTCTCCGCGTCACTGACGGCGACCTCCCGGTCCAGCACGTCGAACTGGGCCTTGCGCACCTCGTCCGGCCACACCATGGTCTGCAGCGCCAGGAGGTTGCCGCGGGGCCGCAGCACGGCCAGCGACTCCTTGCTGCGCACCGCGATCTTGGCCAGACCCACTCGCTGGGTGCGCTCCAGGGCGGCCCGGAGCAGTTCGTAGGGCTTGCGACCGGCCGGCTCGGGTTCCAGGTAGTACCCGCGAGCAAGTGCCAGTGGATCAACCTGATCAGCGGGTACGAACGCGACCAGCTCCACGGTCTTGGTGGTGGGCAGCGGCAGGTTGGCGAAGTCCTCGTCGGTGAGCAGCACCGTCTCACCCGACGGCAGCTCGTACCCCTTGGCGATATCGGCGTAGGCGACTTCCTCACCGCAGTCCTCGCACACCCGGCGGTAGCGCACGCGGCCGGCATCCTCCTCGTGCACCTGATGGAACGAGATGTCGCGATCCTCGGTCGCCGAGTACAGCCGGACCGGAATGCTGACCATGCCAAAGGCCAGCGCACCCTTCCATATCGCGCGCATAACACCACACTGCGACACTCCGCGGCGCATGTCCACCCCAAGCGGTAAGCAACGGCGTACCGTGATGTGGTTTGGGCAGGTTCCTCCTTCAGCGGAGGGGTTCGCTATGGCCGTCATCATCATCGCAGCGCTGATCGCGATCGTGGCTATCGGGGCGTTGTGGCTGGTCTCCGGGGTCCGGGTGGTCAGCCAGTTCGAGCGCGGTGTGGTGTTCCGGTTCGGTCGGGTGACCAGTGCACCGCGGCAACCGGGACTGACCTGGATCGCCCCTGGGGCCGAGAAGCTGCGCAAGGTCAACATGCAGATCGTCACCATGCCGGTGCCCGCGCAGGACGGCATCACCCGTGACAACGTGTCGGTGCGGGTCGACGCGGTGGTGTACTTCAGGGTCATCGACCCGGTGAAGGTCGTGGTCGACGTGCAGGACTACCTGCAGGCCGTCTCCCAGGTCGCGCAGACTTCGCTGCGCTCGATCATCGGCAAGAGCGACCTGGACGATCTGCTGTCCAACCGGGAGCGGCTCAACGAGGGCCTGGAGCTGTTGATTGACAGCCCGGCGCTGGGCTGGGGTGTGCAGATCGATCGGGTGGAGATCAAGGACGTCGCGCTGCCCGAGTCGATGAAGCGGTCGATGTCCCGCCAGGCGGAGGCAGAGCGGGAGCGGCGGGCGCGGGTGATCAGCGCCGATGGCGAGCTGCAGGCGTCGGAAAAGCTGGCTGCGGCGGCCGCCGCAATGTCCGAAACCCCCGCCGCGTTGCAGCTACGGCTGCTCGAGACGGTCGTCCAAGTCGCCTCCGAGCGCAACTCCATCCTCGTGCTGCCCTTCCCCGTCGAGCTCCTGCGTTTCCTCGACTCCGCCACAACCCGTAACTCCGACCCGCATTCAGCGGGCTGAGCGGGGTTAACGGGCCGGTTCAACCCCGAGCCCACTGAATGCCGGGCGGTCAGTCGGGGGTGAGGCCTACCTGGTTGAGGTAGGTGGTCATGTTCCAGTAGTCGCGGTTTTCTTTGATCCTGCCGTTGCGAAGGGTGCCGATGGAGATGCCGGGGATCTCGAAGCGTTCGCCGGTGGCAGGGAAATAGCGCTCGGGGTCTTCACCGTCGTTGGTGCCGGTCATGGTCCATTCGTAGGCATATGCGTCGTCGGTCACGATGGCCATCTCGAGCGTGAAGCGGTAGTTGGTCGAGAAGCTGAGTTCCATGCCCTCGACGAAGTCTCGCACCGCCGCGATGCCCCGGTATTCCTCACCAAGCCCGAAATCGGCGTAGACCACGTCGTTGGTCATGAAATCAGTAACCGCAACCGGGTCGTGAGCGTTCCATGCCGCGACATAGTCGTCGATCCACGCCGCTGCCGGGTCCCGGCGAAATCCCAGCCTCATGGCCGCCTCCATATCGTCTTATCGGACAGCTCTATCGGACACTGATCGCGACCACCCCGTTAGTGGTACCCAGATAGGCGCGCTCGCCAACCAGTGTCGGCGACGCGAAATGGGGCAGCTGCCCGACGTTAATCTGGGCGCGGGGCGCACCGGACGCCGGGTCCAACGCATAGAGCACGCCACGGTCGGTGTCCGCCACCCAGACCGCGCCGCCACCGACGACCGGGGAGCCGTCGGATGCCACCGGCGCCTTCCAGCGCACCCGCAGCCCGCCAGTCGGGCTGACCTCCACCGCACGGGTGCTGTCGCTGCACGGGACGTAGACCGTCGAGCCGGACACCGCGCTACCGCCGAACGCGTTACAGACCGGTGCTCTGGTGACCTGACCACCGATACCACCGAACTGCTTGGCGTCGAGCAGGTAACCGACGCCCCGCTTGCCCACGATGAGCACCCGATCTCCCACCACCGCCGGACTCGCGGCGCCCAGATCGAGGTCGGCGGCGTTGTCCTGCGCCCATTGCGCCGGGCTGAAACTGTCCGCGAGGGTCAGTTCAGGGGTCAGCGCGAGCACCGAGTCGCTGTGGTCGTAGTCATCGGTCGACTCGCCGTTTCCGACCGCGTAGTACAACCGTCCGTTGTGGACGGCGCCACCACCGGGCGCCCAGATGCCGGCTTCCCGGGTGGTCGGCAGGGCGTAGCTGCGCAGCGGACCGGTCCCGGTGGTCGGCGCGGCCACGACCGAGCCGATGTAGTTGCCGCAGTCGCCGAACAGCCCGCCGTAGGCGACGTAAACCCAGCCGTCGAGCACCGTGAGCGCCGCGCGTTGCTGGTGGGCGATCTCGTCGCCCTTCGGTGGCGGCAGCGCTCGGCGCAGCATCACCGCGCCGCTGGCCAGGTCCACCCCCGCCAGGGTGTGCCGGCCGCCTTCGGTCTCGGCGACGACGAAGACCAGCCCGGTCGCCTGGTCGTAGGCCGGCGTGCCGGTGATCCCCAGCGGGTCGATGTTGCCGCAGGGCAGATCTGAGCCCTTTATCGGCTTGCCCAGCGGCACCGACCACAGCACATGCCCGTCCGCGGCGGACATCGCATACACCGTGTTGTGCTCCGTCGCCGCGATCACTTTGTCGCCGATCACCAGCGGCTGGCCGTATACCGCGCCGTCCAGTGCGGACTGCCAGGCCCGGCGCAGCGTGCCCAGTGCGGCGAGCTGACCGGCGACGCCAGTGCGGGCGTTGTCGTGGTGGTAGGTCGGCCAATCAGCGGCACCGACCGGGGTCGGCGCAGCCGTCCCCGGAGGCCGGGCGCTGGTCATCGGCGGTGGCGCCGGGGGCGCCGGTTGCGGGGCCGCGCAACCGGCGCCAGCAGCGACCAGGGCGACCAAGACCAGTGCGGGGGCGACTCTCATAGCCGCCAGTCTGGAGTAGCGCGGATGATCACCCACGATTGGGCCGAACGGCCGTAGCGGTGCCGACGCCGGCGAGGCAACGCTGCACAAGGGGTACTTCGCGACGTCAACAGGAGG
>JBHELN010000457.1:0-2776 GCA_046263115.1 Pseudonocardiaceae bacterium
GCTGGCCGCGGCGGCACTGGCGCGCTGTATCGGCGTCGCGCCCGCGGCCGTCGCCGAGGGGCTACGTGCGTTTGTCCCCGGCGAGCACCGCGGCGCACCGGTCGGCGAGCACGCGGGCGTGTGCTACCTCGATGATTCCAAGGCCACCAATCCGCACGCGGCGCGAGCCGCACTGCTGTCCCGGCATCGGGTGGTGTGGGTGGCCGGCGGCCTGCTCAAGGGTGTCGATGTGGACCAGCTGGTGATCGACACCCGGGATCGGCTGGTCGGCGCTGTGCTGCTCGGCGCGGACCGGGCGGTGCTCGCAGCCGCACTGGCGCGACACGCGCCCAACCTCCCGGTTCGAGTGGTGAATTCGGGAGACGATGGTGCCATGAGCGAGGTGGTGGCCGCAGCAGCCGAGCTGGCCAGCCCGGGTGATGTCGTGCTGCTCGCTCCGGCGGCGGCCTCAATGGACATGTTCACCGACTACGGACATCGTGGCCGGGCATTCGCCGCTGCCGTCGCCGCGCTGGGTCAGGCCCGGTGAGGAGTTCCACCCGGCCGGGTACGTCGACGGTCCGCCCGCCGAGGCCTCGCCAACCCCCAGACCGGCAGCCGGCAAGTGGACCGGCCGCGTGGCAAGCCGCCAGGGCCCGGTTCACCGCGTGGCTGGCGCGGCCGCTCACGTCACTGCACCTGGTCCTTGGCGTGTTCGGCCTGTTGACTTTGTTCGGCCTGGTGATGGTGCTCTCGGCGTCGAATGTGGAGTCCTACACCAAGGACGGCTCGTCCTACGCGGTGTTCGTCCAGCAACTGGCGTACTGCGGGCTCGGGCTGGTGTTGTTCTGGCTGGGCCTGCGGATGCCGGTACGGGTGCTGCGCGGCACCAGTGGGTTGTTCCTGCTGGTGTGCGTGGCGCTGCTGGCCATGGTGCTCAGCCCATTGGGCGCCGAGATCAACGGCGCGCAGAAATGGCTGCGGCTGGGACCGCTGTCCCTGCAACCCTCCGAACCCGCCAAGCTCGCCCTCGCTCTGTGGGGCGCCCACGTGTTGATCACCAAGCGGGCGTTGCTGCACCAATGGCGCCATCTGCTGGTACCGCTGGTTCCGATGGCCGTCACGATCTTCGCGATGGTGATGCTGCAGCCAGACCTGGGTACCACGATCACGCTGGCTATCGTGCTGCTCGCGTTGCTGTGGTTCGGTGGTGCACCGGGGGAATTGTTCGGAGCGATCGCGGTCGCGGCGGTGTCCGGGGCGGTCGTCATGGCCGGCATCGCCGGCTACCGATCGGCCAGGATCCAGTCCTTCCTGCACCCGTTCGCCGACCCGCAGGGCGCGGCGTACCAAGGCCGCCAAGCCCTGTACTCCCTCGCTGACGGCGGCTGGTGGGGGGTAGGCCTCGGTCAAGGCAGCGCCAAATGGGACTACCTACCCAACGCGCACAACGACTTCATCTTCGCCATCATCGGCGAAGAGCTGGGCTTCCTCGGTTGCCTGGTAGTGCTGGTGCTGTTCGGCACGCTGGCCTACGTGGGGATCCGGATCGCCGCGCGCAACACCGACCCGTGGATCAAACTAGTTTCCGCCACTGTGACCACCTGGCTGGTCGGTCAGGCCGCGATCAACATCGGGTACGTGGTCGGGTTGCTGCCGATCACGGGGATCCCGTTGCCGCTGATCTCCTCCGGTGGCACCTCCATGGCCCTGACGATGCTGGCGTTCGGCCTGCTGGCGAACTTCGCTCGGCACGAACCGCAGGCGGTGGCCGCGTTGCGCCACGAGACCGCCCCGTCGGGGCGTCGACATGGTGTGCCGCGGCTGCTGCAGTTGCGCCCTCCGGTGCCCTACAGTGCGGCTGCTCCCATGCCACGGTCGGTGCTCGCGGATCGCAGTACCTGGGAAAGGTGATGAGTGCTGTGACTGCTGCCGCGCAACCTCCCGCGTTGCCGTCGCAGTTGGCCCGCATTCACTTCATCGGGATCGGCGGTGCCGGGATGAGCGGGGTGGCCCGGATCGTGCTGGCCCGCGGTGGCGCGGTGTCCGGTTCGGACGCCAAGGATTCGCCCGTGCTGCGGGTCTTGCGGGGACTGGGTGCCGAAGTGGCCGTCGGTCACGCCGCCGCCAACCTCCACCAGCTCGGCGCCGACCCCACCGCGATCATCACCACCAAGGCGGTGCACCAGAGCGATCCGCACAACCCGGAACTCGTCGAGGCGGCCCGGCGCGGGATTCCGGTGGTCCACCGCTCCGTGGCGCTGGCGGCGCTGATGACCGGCTATCGGGTGGCCTGCGTCACGGGCACCGCCGGCAAGACATCCACCACGTCGATGCTCGCGGTCGCGCTGCAGCGCTGCGGTGCCGACCCGTCGTTCCTCATCGGTGGTGATCTCAGCGACTTTGGGTCCGGTGCGCACCACGGCAGCGGCGAGATCTTCGTGGCCGAGGCCGACGAGAGCGACGGCACCTTCCTGGCCTACTCGCCCGACGTTGCTGTCGTCACCAATGTCGAGGCCGATCATCTGGATCACCACGGCAGCATCGAGGCTTACACCGCGACTTTCGATGCCTTCACGGCCAGGCTCCGTCCCGGCGGGGTGTTGATCGCCAATGCGGACGATCCCGGCTCGGCCGCGCTGGCTGACCGGGCCGCTGCTAGTGGCCTGCGGGTGCGCCGCTACGGCGCGCTGGCCACCCCTGCGGTCGGCGCGCAGCTGCTGGCCTACACCCCCGATGGTGATCGGGGTGTCGCCAGCGTGGCGCTGACCGAGCCCGCTGGTGCAGTACACCGGGT
>JBHELN010000458.1:0-7401 GCA_046263115.1 Pseudonocardiaceae bacterium
GGCATGACTGTAGCCAGCTGCGAGACGATGTTTCGCGAACAAGCCTTTCAGGATCCCGGCAGCGCACGGCAACAGGCCGCACGAGGTACCTACGACCCGGCTTACCTCAATTACACCATGGGCAAGTTGATGATCCGCAAGTTGCGCACAGAGTGGACCGCGCACCACGGCGGGCGCAGTGGATGGCGCGCCTTCCACGACAATTTCCTGTCCTACGGCGGACCACCGATTCCGCTGGTGCGTGAGCAAATGTTGGGAACGGCGCAAGGCGACCTGTTCTAGCTCGGCAAGCCGTCCGGTAGTGCGGGAAGGCGCCGGGACACTGTCCGCGGCAAGCTAACGGCGTGTTGGAGACCATCGAACAGTTCGGCATCCCGCTGCTCATCACGGCAACGGTGGCGTCCGTGGCGCTGCTGTCGAATCGGATCAGCACGTGGGTTCGCGTGCCGGCTCCGGCGATCTTCCTCATCGGTGCCGCGGTGGCCTCTGATCTGGTGCCGTCGCTGCAACGGATTTCAATCAGCATGGTTGAGCAGGTTGTCACCGTCGCGCTGACGCTCGTTCTGTTCGACGGCGGCATGCACATCGGTTGGCGGCGGCTGCGTGCTTCGGTCGGCCCGGTGCTTGTGGTCGGGGTGGTCGGCACCTTCCTCACCGCGGGGGCATTGGCAGTACTCGCACACGTGCTGTTCGGCTTCCCGTGGTTGGTCGCGTTACTGCTCGGCACCGCGCTGGCGCCCACCGACCCTGCCGTGGTGTTCTCGGTGCTGGGCAGCCGCGAGGTGCATGGCCGCGCCGGGGTCATCCTCGAGGGCGAGTCCGGCGCCAATGATCCGGTGGGCATCGCGCTGCTGGTCAGTCTGGTCACTATTGGCGGTACCACCGGTGCGGAAGCCGTCGCCACGGTGCTCGGCACATTCGCCTTGCAGATGGCCGTGGGCGCGGCGATCGGGGTAGCCGGCGGATGGCTACTGCTGCAGGCCATGCGCCGGTCGCCGCTGCCCAGCGAGGGGCTCTACCCGCTGCGCACCCTCGCGGTCGCGATTGGGCTGTACGGCGCGGCCACCGTGGCTCACGGCTCCGGCTTTCTGGCGGTATTCATCGCCGGCATCCTCATCGGCGATGTGCGCGCCCCGTTCAAGGGCGAGATCGAGCGGTTTCACTCGTCACTGGCCAGCCTCGCCGAGATGATCGCCTTCGTGGTACTCGGGCTGACCGTCTCGCTCGCCGCCGTGGGCCAGCAGCGGGCGTGGCTCATCGGCTTGGTACTGGCGGTGCTGCTCGCCTTGGTTGTGCGCCCGCTGCTGGTCGGAGGTTTGCTGCTGGCGGTGCGGCTGAGCGCCGGCGAGCGGCTGTTCACGATGTGGTCGGGGCTCAAGGGCGCGGTGCCCATCCTGCTCGGCACCTTCGTGCTAGCCGCCGGCACCGCGGGCGGCATGCTCGTCTACCACGTGATCTTCGTGGTGGTCGCCTTCTCGGTCATCGTGCAGGGCGGCCTGGTGCCCACCGTCGCTACCCGCTGTGGGGTGCCGATGACCGAAGTGGAGCCGCGACCATGGTCGCTGGGAGTCCGCTTCCGGGACCCGCCGCAAGCCGTTCGACGCTACCTCATCGGCTCCGATGCGCCCGCGCAGGGGCGCGCCATCCGCGACCTCAACCTCGGCGAAGACGTGTGGATCAGCTTTGTCGTCCGCCACGGCCAGCCGGTGCAGGTGCGCGCCGACACCGTGCTGCGCTCAGGGGACGAGGTGATCGTCCTCATCGATCCGGACAGCGAACACGACCCCACCCCGATCTTCACCGGCCCGGCAAGCGGGTCCTGAGTCCCTGACCCGAGTTCGGGCGCTCTGCCCACTGAGCGCCGGTCCAGCACAGGGCCGGTTCAGCACCCCGCGGGACCACCTCGACCACGTCGGCCCCGGGCTCAATGGTGTCGAATGCGATCGGTCCGGGAATCCCTCAAACCATGGCCCAACGTCGGCGATCGAGTTGCTTTCCCAACCGGCGGACGGCGTCGTCGAGAGGCGCGCCGGGGGCGGCCCCGGGCCCTACCAGCGCGCCGATCCGCATGAACCACACGTTAGCTGGAATGGCCCTGCTGCTGCCTTTTTCGGCTCGACAGCGCATGGTGCACCCGTAGAATCGACCGAACCCCGGCCCGCGAGGAGTGTGACGAACTCGGTGCCTGCCGCATCGACGCCTGGCTGTAGTAGGTGGCCGGGCCCCGGACCCGGCTGCCCGTCCTCAACGCTTCGATGGACGCCAATGTGATGGATCTCCTACGCAGCCTCTGGGATCTCCTCTGGGATTTTTTCTGGGGACCATTCTGGGGCCTGTTCGCGCTAATTGCGCTCACTGCGGGCACCTTCGTCTTCGTCGCGGCCGAGTTCGCCCTCACCACGGTGGAACGCAGCACTGTCGACGCGCACGTCCAGCAGGTCGGGGATCGCCGAGCTCGACATGTGCAACACGCCCGCAACACGCTGTCCTTCCAGCTCTCCGGCGCCCAGGTGGGTATCACGATCACCACCCTGCTCACCGGCTACGTCGCCCAGCCGGCCATCGTCGAGCTGATCCGCCCCGGCGTGCAAGCCGTTGGGCTACCGCCCAGCGCGGTGGGCCCAATGTCTCTTGGAATCGGGTTAGCGCTGGCCACCGCATTGTCGATGGTGTTCGGCGAGCTGGTCGCACAGAATCTGGCCATTTCCCGACCCCTGCAGACGGCCCGGCAAGTCGCTGGGGTAGTCAATGCGTTCTCGCTGACTTTCCGGTGGCTGATATCCGCGCTGAACGGGACCGCCAACTGGATTGTCCGCCGGCTCGGTATCGAACCGGCGGAAGATTTGCGCTCTGCACGCTCACCTCAGGAGCTTGGTTCCCTGGTGCGCAGCAGCGCCCAGCACGGCACGTTGGATGAGGGCACTGCAACCTTGCTCGATCGTTCGCTGCGCTTCGGTGAGCGCACTGCCGAAGAGTTGATGACACCCCGGGTGCGAGTGGAGGCGTTGCGCGCGGACGCGCCGGTGCTCGCCTTGGTGGACACCGCGCGCCAAACGGGATTTTCCCGCTTTCCGGTCTATGGCAGTGACCTCGACGATGTGCGGGGGGTGGTGCACGTCAAGCAGGCCTTCGCAGTGCCGGCCGGCAACCGCGCGACGACCCGGGTCGGCACGCTGGCCAGCCCGGTTCCCACCGTGCCGAGTTCGCTCGACGGCGATGCGCTGCTCGACCGGCTGCGCGGCAAGGGCCTGCAAGTCGCCATCGTGGTCGACGAGTACGGCGGGACCGCCGGCATCGTCACTCTGGAAGACCTGGTCGAGGAAATCGTCGGTGACGTCCGTGACGAGCACGACCGGCTGGAAGTCTCCCGGGTGCGGCCAGTGGACGATCGAAACTGGATCATCTCCGGGCTGCTGCGAGCAGACGAAGTAGCCGATGCGGTCGGATTCGTCATGCCCGAAGGCGACTACGAGACTGTGGCCGGGCTGGTGCTGGAACGGCTGGGCCGCATTCCTACCGTGGGCGACGAGATCGAGCTGCCCGGGTGGCGGCTGACCGTGATGCGGATGGACCGCCGTCGCGTTGCCGAGCTCCGACTGACTCGGACCGTACTCGCCGAGCAGGTGACCCCATGAGTGGCACCGCGCTGCTGGTCGCGCTGTTTTTGCTGGCGGCGAACGCATTCTTCGTCGGGGGCGAATTCGCTCTGATCAGTGCACGGCGGGAACGATTGGAGTCGATGGCCGCGCGTGGGGTTGCAGGCGCTCGAACGGTGATCAGGGCCGGGGAAAAGCTACCGTTGATGCTGGCCGCGGCACAGCTCGGGATCACCATCAGCTCATTGGGACTCGGGTCCCTCGGTGAACCCGCCGTCGCCCACCAGCTGGAATGGTTGACCGGTCCGCTCGGCGTGCCCGACCCGTTACTGCACACCATTGCCTTCGTCGTGGCCCTGGGCATTGTCACGGTGGCCCACATCCTGCTCGGCGAAATGGTGCCCAAGAACATCGCTATTGCGGGCCCGGAGCGTGCCGCGCTATGGATGGTGCCGCCACTGGTCGCCTTTATGCGGGTGACCCGGCCCGTCATCGCGCTGTTCAGCCAGACCGCGCGGCTGGTGCTGCGCACGTTCGGGGTGCGGGTCCGTGAGGAGCTGGCAAGCGCCTACAGCCCCGACGAGCTGGCCAACCTGATCGCCGACTCCAGCCGGGAAGGCTTGCGTGTCAGCCAGGAACACCGCAGGCTGACGCAAACCTTGTCCACCAGGGAACGGACCGTCGCCGATGTCCTCGTCCCGATGTCCGACCTCACCACCGTTCCCGCCAAGCCGACGTTGGGTGATATCGAACGCGCCGTGGCACAGACCGGTTTCTCCCGCTTCCCGCTGTGTCGTCAGGAATTGGGCACCGACGGGCAACTGGTCGGCTACCTCCACGTGAAGGATGTACTGGAGCTGCTCGGCAGTCCGCCGGACACGCCGGTGCCTCGTAGCAGCGTCCGACCGCTACCCGAGGTGCCATCCAGCGCCAAGTTCGGCGAGGCGCTGACCTTACTGCGCCGGTCAGGCAGCCACCTCGCCCGAGTGGTGAACGCAGACGGGGACACCGAAGGGGTTATCGCGCTGGAGGATCTAGTCGAGGAATACGTGGGTGACGTGCGGGATGCGACGCACGTCGCATCCTCGTGAGCGCGAAGCTCTGGACATCGGGTTGCCGGTCAAGGTAGGTCGGCGAGCTCACTCACGGCCGGGCAGGAGCATACGAGGTTGCGATCTCCGTGGGCGTGGTCGATGCGCCGGACGGGCGGCCAGATCTTGGTGGTTGTCCGGCCCATCGGGTAGGCGGCGAGCTCCCGGCTGTAGGGATGATCCCACTTGTCGAGCACGCAACTTGCGGTGTGCGGCGCGCAGAGCAGTGGGTTGTCGTCGAAGGGCCACTCCCCCTCCGCAACCCGATCGATCTCGTCCCGGATCGCGATCATGGCATCGCAGAAACGGTCCAGCTCGGCGAGGTTTTCACTTTCGGTGGGTTCGACCATCAAGGTGCCGGCAACCGGGAAAGACATGGTGGGGGCGTGGAGGCCATAGTCCGCCAGCCGCTTGGCGACGTCGTCGACGGTGATCCCGGTAGCCTTGGTGATCGCCCGGAGATCGAGGATGCATTCATGGGCGACCAGCCCGTCACTGCCGGCGTAGAGCACCGGGAAATGGTGCTCTAGACGCCGCGCCACATAGTTGGCGGCGGCCACCGCGGTCAGGGTGGCGCGACGCAGGCCATCTGCACCCATCATCCGGATGTAGGCCCAGCAGATCGGCAGGATGGAGGCACTCCCCCACGGTGCCGCAGTCACCGGACCCACGATGGCATGGGGGTCGGTCTCCGGGTGCCCGGGCAGGAAGGGTCTCAGATGGGCCCGCACGCCGATCGGTCCGACCCCTGGACCGCCTCCGCCGTGCGGGATGCAGAAGGTCTTGTGCAGGTTGAGATGGCCGACATCGGCACCGAAGTGGCCCGGTCGGGCCAGGCCGAGCAAGGCGTTGAGGTTGGCCCCGTCGACGTAGACCTGCCCGCCGGCTTCGTGCACCAGGTCGCACACCTGCACAACACCCGGCTCGTACACCCCGTGCGTGGACGGGTAAGTGATCATGATGGCAGCGAGCCTGTCCCCGTGCTCGGCAATCTTCGTGCGCAGGTCGTCGAGGTCGACATCACCGTTGCGATCGCAGCCGACAACCACGACGCGCATCCCGGCCATCACCGCCGAGGCGGCGTTGGTGCCGTGCGCGCTGGAGGGTATCAGGCAGACGTCGCGACGGCCCTCGCCTCGACTGCGGTGGTAGGCACGGATCACCAGCAGCCCTGCGAACTCGCCCTGGCTACCTGCATTGGGGGCCACGCTGACCGCCGCATAACCGGTCAGTTCGGCCAGCCATCGTTCCAGGTCACTGACCACCTCCAGCAGGCCGGCCGCGTCTTGTCGCGGAGCGAACGGGTGTAGCTGCGCGAATTGCGGCCAGCTGATCGGTTCCATTTCCGCAGTTGCGTTGAGTTTCATCGTGCAGGAGCCCAGCGGGATCATGCTGCGATCCAACGCCAGATCCTTGTCCGCTAGCGCGCGCAAGTACCGCAACAGAGCCGTCTCGCTGTGGTGGGTGCAGAAGACCGGATGGGTAAGAAATGGCGAAGTCCGCCGCAACGCAGCCGGAATGGCATCCGGGATCTCCCGGTCGAGAATGTCTGGATCCGTCGGTGGCACGCCGAAGGCGTCCCACACCACGCGCAGGTGCTCGCGGGTCGTGGTCTCCGCGCAACTGATACCGACGTGGTCGGGGTCGACCAGCCGCAAGTCCACGCCGGACGCCCAGGCAGCTCGGACGACCTCGGCGGCCCGGCCGGGCACCCTCGCCAGCACCGTGTCGAAGAACGCTTCGGGCGCCACCTCGACGTCGCCACTGCGTAAGCCCGCGGCGAGCACTGCAGCCATCCGATGCGCCCGGTACGCGATCTCACGCAACCCGTCCGGTCCGTGGTAGACGGCGTACATCGAGGCCATCACAGCCAGCAGCACCTGAGCCGTGCAGATATTGCTGGTGGCCTTGTCACGGCGGATGTGTTGCTCGCGGGTCTGCAATGCCAACCGCAGTGCCGGTGTCCCATCCGCGTCGCGGGACACCCCGACTAACCGGCCGGGCAGCTGGCGCTCCAGACCGGCTCGTACCGCCAGGTAGGCGGCATGCGGGCCGCCGAAGCCCAGCGGCACCCCGAACCGCTGGGTAGAGCCGATCACCACGTCAGCGCCGAACTCTCCCGGCGGGACCAGCAGCGTCAAAGCCAGCGGATCGGCCGCGACGGCCACCGCCGCGCCGCGCCGGTGCGCCTGCTCGACCAGGTGCGCGAAATCGCGCACCACTCCGGACACGCCCGGGTACGAGACCAACACGCCGAAGAATTCCTGGTCCGGCAGCCCGCTGGACAGATCCACCACCTCCAGGTCGATTCCCAGTGGTTCGGCCCGGGTGTCCAGCACCGCCAGCGTCTGCGGCAACGTGTCGGCGTCCACCACGAAACGCGATGAACCGCTCTTACTCGCCCGGCGCAGCAGTGTCATCGCCTCAGCGGCGGCAGTGGCCTCGTCGAGCAGAGAAGCGTTGGCCACCGGTAGACCGGTGAGATCGCAGATCATCGTCTGGAAATTGAGCAGTGCCTCGAGCCGGCCCTGGGAGATCTCCGGCTGGTAGGGCGTGTAGGCGGTGTACCAGGCCGGGTTCTCCAGCACCGAGCGGCGGATCACCGGCGGGGTCACGGTCCCGTGATACCCCATCCCGATCATCGGTACCCCCGGATGGCACCGGGCGGCCCGCTCCCGCAGTTCACCCAGCGTCTGCTCCTCGCTGGCCGCGGC
>JBHELN010000459.1:0-8384 GCA_046263115.1 Pseudonocardiaceae bacterium
GGCACCGGCCGGTCCGCGGTCGCGGTCATGCCCCCATCACACCCACCCCACCGCTGTGCAGGAATTGCTGGTACTGCGCTGGCGACACCACCTGCACGTAGAAATCCATGGTGACGTGGTGGGTCCCGCAGTACTCCGAGCAGCGCCCCCGCCACCGTCCCTGCTGCGGGAAAACCATCCGTAACGTGTTGACGTGGTCCGGGTAGGCGTCGCGCTTGGCCGCGAAGTCGGGTAACCAGAACGCGTGCACCACATCCCGTGAGGTGAGGTCGAACTCCACTGGTTGGCCGGCCGGCACAACCACGATGGGAAAGTCACCGGTTGAGCACTCGCCGGTGACGCGCACCGGCGAGGCCTGGTAGGCGAATTCCCAGCACCAGCGGTATGCGGTGACGTTGATGCGCGCGGCCGGGGCCGTTTCGGCCTGGGCGAGGCCCACTCCATTGTGCAGCCGGGAATTCCACAGAAAGCTTCCAAATACCAGGCCGCCCACGATGAGCGCGAGTGCCACGACGTAGCCCAGTTCCAGCGGGGTGTTCTTCGAGGCCTGAAAGGGCAGCGTATCGCGCCGATTCGCGCGGTTACGCGCGATTGCTCCCAGCAAGATGATGCTGACGAGGAAAAAAACTATCGCGGCGATTGCCGACCACATCGCCAAAGCCTGGTCGAACACGTTGCGGAAGGGCACGCGTGCCTCCTCGTCGGCGAGTCCGGTGTGCGGCCGGGCATACTGGTGGCGGCGGATGCCCACTTCCTCGTCCGCCGACCCTTTCCCCCATCCCCCCCGACTGTGCGGTTCAAACGTGCCGGAGAGCACGTACCGCGAGGGGGCCGAAAAATTACCGCAAAGTGGGAAGGCTCGCGATGTGTGCACAGACCGCAAAGTGGGAAGGCTCCGCCCAGTCCCGCCGACCCTGCACCGACAAACCACCGACCGCAGTATGCAACGACGCCCAGAACGGACACTGCGCGCCCGCCATGGACTCAATAACCAGCACTTCACGGGCATCAGCCGTGCCGCGCCGCCGGCGACTGCCCAGCAAGCTGCGCCGCAGGCTCCTGGGTGCACTTATGCTGGCGATCGGCCTGTTCGCCACCGGAGCCCTCTACCTGGTGCTCGCTCCGCGCCCGCAGGTCGCGACCGCCGAGACTGCCACCCAGACTGACCCTGCGCAGATCGCCCACGGCGAGCAGCTTTACAACAACGCGTGTATCACCTGCCACGGCACGAACCTGCAGGGCGTGCAGGGCCGCGGCCCCAGCCTGATCGGAGTGGGTGCTGCGGCGGTCTATTTCCAGGTGTCCACCGGGCGCATGCCGCAGGCCCGTGAGCAGGCCGAGGGGCTGCGTAAGGCCCCGGTGCCGGAGTTGGACCCGAACACCGACGAGGGCCGGCAGAACCTGCAAGCACTGGCCGCATATGTCCAGGCTCACGGGGGTGGCCCGCAGCTTCCGGCGGAGCGGGGCACGGCGTTGATCGGCGACGACCCGGCCAAAGGTGCCGACGCCTTCCGGCTCAACTGCGCCTCCTGCCACAGCTTCGTCGGTCGCGGGGGCGTGCTGACCCGCGGCAAGTACGCACCCATCTTGAACCAGGCCACCCCCGAGCAGATCTACGCCGCCATGCTCACCGGCCCCTCGGCGATGCCGACGTTCAGCGACCGGTCGATCACTCCGGGCGAGAAAAAGGACATCATCGCCTACCTTCTGTCGGTCCGCGGTCAGCGCAACAGCCCTGGCGGTTACAACCTCGGCGACATCGGCCCGTCGGCAGAGGGCATGACCGCGTTCGTGATCGGCATGGTTGCCCTGGTCGGCATCACGGTGTGGCTGGGAGCGAAGTCGTGAGCACCGAAGACCCGGCTTTGGGCGAACGCAAGCCGGAGAACCTGAGCCGCGAGCAGCTGGCTCGGCTGGCCGACGAGTTCGGCGACACCACGGTCGTCGCCAAGCCCCCCAAGTGGCCGATACCGGCCACCAAGGCGGAGAAACGGGCCGAACGCTCGGTGGCGCTCTGGTTCATCCTCTCTGCGCTGTCTGCCATCGCTTTCGTGGTGACGTTCAGCGTCTGGCCGCAGGCGTACGTCAGCCCGTTCCAAGACGGGTATCTGTGGTACAAGCTCTACACCCCAGTCGTAGGGTCCACCTTCGCCATCTCGGTACTGTCGTTGGGTATCGGTCTAATCCTCTATATCCACAGGTTCTTTCCCGACGAGGTCGCGGTGCAGGAGCGCCACGACGGCCCGTCCGATGAGCTGGCCCGCAAGACGGTGGCAGCGCAATACAAGGAGGCCGGCGACGACGTCGGCATACCGCGCCGTTCGCTGATCATGCGGACGGCGCTCGGCGCGGCCGGACTGTTCGGCGTGGCCGCCGGCGTCCTCGCGATCGGCCCGTTCGTCCGCCAACCATGGAAGGGTGGCGACCAGGCCCCACTGTGGATCACCGGCTGGAAGCCGCTGAACGGAGAGACCGTCTACCTACGCCTCAAAACCAGTGTTGTCGGTGAGATCGTTCGAATCCGCCCGGAGGATATGAAACCGGGCTCGATGTTGACCGTGTTCCCGTTCCGGGAATCCGACCGTGGTCACGAGGAGCTCCTGGTGGGCGCCGAACACGCCTCTGACTCGCCGGTGATGCTCATCCGGCTGTCGCCAGGCACTACGGTGCACAAACGGCCCGGCCAGGAGAACTTCAATTATGGCGACTTCTACGCCTTCTCCAAGGTATGCACGCACCTGGGATGCCCCGCATCACTGTACGACTCGCAGAACCACATCAGCCTCTGCCCATGCCACCAGTCAGAATTCCTGATCACGGACTCGGCGAAGCCCGTCTTCGGCCCAGCCACCCGCGCTCTTCCGCAACTGCCTATCACGGTTAACGAGGAGGGGTTGTTCGTGGCACGAGGTGACTTCATCGAACCTATCGGCCCAGCGTTCTGGGAAATACGGTCTCATAAACAGTGAGAGGTATCAGCCACCATGCCGAGCCTCCGTGAGGGCCGTGGCGGCACCGATCAGAGCCAGGTGGGTGAGCGCCTGTGGGAGGTTGCCGCGCAGCTCCCCGGTGTCCGGGTCGACCTCCTCGGTGTACAGGCCGGTATCACCGGCATAGGCCACGGCCTCGTCCAGCAGGGCGGCAGCTTCATCGAGCCGGCCGGCGTGCGTCAGTGCCTCGATGAGCCAAAAGGTGCAAGCCAGGAACGCGCCCTCGTGCTGCGCCATGCCGGAGTAGCGGTAGAGCAGCGGGCCCTTGACGCCTAGCTCGGTCCGGATGGCGTCGATCGTGCTGGACAGCCGTTGGTCGTCGCCGGCCAGGAAGCCGGTGCGGGCTGCCAGTAGGACAGCCGCGTCGAGTTCGTCAGTGCCGGCATAGAAGGTGAAGGCCTGCTTCGCGGGCGACCAGCAGTGCCGCTCGATCCAGGAGCGCACTGCGTCCCGCTCCGCCCGCCACCGGTCCACGTGCGGGCTGGTCAGCTGGCCGGCGTCAGCCAGGCGCGCCGCGCGGTCCAACGCGACCCAGCAGCCGATCTTTGAACTCGTGTAGTGGGCGTTGTTGCCCAGTTCCCAGATCCCGGCGTCCTTACCGCGCCAAAGGTCGCAGGTGCGGTCCGCCAGGGCGGCGAGGCTGGCAGCGCTGGCCGCGTCCAGGTAACCGTCCTGGGCGGTGTATCGCCACACGGCGTCCATGAGGTCGCCGAAACCGCCCAGTTGGGTCTGGCTAGCCGCGCTGTTGCCGACGTGCACGGGGCCGGAGCCGCGGTAGCCTGGCAGGTCCGAGCGGGAGGCCATCTCTGCCGAAGCCGGTTCGCCGCTGAGGGTGTACAGCGCACGCACATCGGGCGCGGTGTGCTCTACTGCGCGGAGTAGCCAGGACAGTGCAGCGTGCACCTCCTCGGACAGCCTCAGCCGAGTCATCGCGTCGAGCGCGAAGGATGCGTCGCGCACCCAGCCGAAGCGGTAGTCGAAGTTGCGCTGGCCGCCGAGCCGCTCGGGCAGCGAGGTGGTCAACGCGGCGGTGATGCCGTCGTAGGGGGCCAGCGTCAGGGCTTTGAGCGTCAGCGCGCTGCGGCGCACCGCGTCGGGGTGCGGGCCATCGTAGCTGATGTTGGCACTCCAGCGGCGCCACCACTGCACGGTCAACTCGATATGCGCCTGGACCTCCACCACCTGGGGTATCCGCAGCGGTTCCCGGCCGGTAGCGACCACAGCGAGCAGCCCGCGCTCACCGCGGCGAGCCACGAACTGTGCCCCGGCCGTCTGGTCGCTGACCTGCGCCGTGCCCAACCCGTCCGTCAGGACCGCCATCTGCACGTCGCCGGTCTCGACCAAGGGCATCCCGTTGCGCCGGCGCACCCACGGACGCGCGGTGCCAAGCCGGTGCCCGGGACGCACCTGCCAGCGCATCGGCAGCTCCCCGGAGCGCGCCTCCACTCGCCGCGCCAGCTCAGTCCATGGCAGCCTGCCGCCGGCTCCGACGGTGAGAGCATCCGTGACCACCACGGTGCCCCTCTCGCCGTGGAATGTGGTCTCCAGCACCATGGAGTCCTCGATGTAGCGCTGCGTCACCTGATGGTCGACGGTGGGTGCCAGTTCGATCGAACCGCCTTCGGCCGGATCCAGCAGTGCCGCGCACACCGGAGCTGTGTCCAGCCTCGGTGTGGCGAACCAGTCGACGGCGCCGTCCGCGGCGACCAGCGCACCAGCGTGACCGTCAGCAAGCAGGCCGTAGCTGCCCAGCGGCGCGTAACCGTCTTCCCGGGTGATCGTCATGTCTGCTCCTGGGCCGGCGCTACCGCCGGGCCAGGCTCCAGGCAGCACCGGCGACGGCAGTGAGGCCCGCGGCGCCAGAGAGCAGCGCGGTCCGGTGCATCGAGGCCCACGACACCGGATCCATTCCGTGCGCCTTGGCGTCAAATGCACCGTGGGCGCCCTGGTCCTGTATCTGATCCTGGGGCTCGAAGACATTCGACCCGAGCCGGGGAGCGTCCTGGTCGGTCTGCTGGGACTTCACCCCGGTCTTGCCGAGATAGAGGTCGAGCAGCTTGGGCGCCAGCCGTTCGCCCAGGATGGTGTAGGCCGTGGCGATCCCTACCCACATGTTTCGCCGCGGGTGTTCGGCCAGGAAAACGATTGCCCGTGCCGCGAGCTCCGGCTGGAAGATCGGCGGCACCGGCATCGGGTGGCGAGGCATCCTGGACAGGTTCCAGTTGAACTGCGGGGTGTTCAGGCCCGGCAGCTGCACCATGCACAGCTTCACCCGGCTGCCCTCGTGGGCGAGCTCGGTCATCACCGACTCGGTGAACCCCTTGACCGCGTGCTTGGCTCCGCAGTACGGCGCCTGCAGCGGGATGGACCGGTAGGCCATCGCCGAGCCAACGTTGATGATCACCCCCCGGTTGCGCGGCCGCATCCGCGCCAACGCGGCCAGCGTCCCGTGCACCTGCCCGTAGTAGGTGACCTCGGTGATCCGGCGAAACTCGGCCATGCTGGTGTCCCAGCTGAACGCCAGCGAACCGACGAACGCTACGTTGACCCAGACGTCGATCTCACCCAGCTCGGACTCGACCCGGGAGGCCGCGCGCTCCACAGCCTCCTGATCGGCCACATCGACCGTGAGCGGCAGTGCCCGCTGGCCGCGGGACCGGGCGTCGGCGGCCGCGCCGTCGAGGCCGGCACCGCCGCGGGCCAGGATCGCGACGTCGTAGCCGCGAGCGGCGAACTGGCAGACGGTAGCGCGACCCACCCCGGCCGATCCACCCGTCACAACGGCGACCCTTCGGTGCTGCGCCATGAGTTTCCCCTCTGTCGTCGGTTCCCACTTCGACATAGCCACAGATGGGGCAAAGAAAACGGTTCGCCGCGATTGGCGAACCGGAAACTCGGGGAGCCACTGCGCGTCTGAGCCACCACGCAGGCGGTCACTGGCTGCCGGGGTGTGCAGCGGATGGGGCGGCACACCCCGGCAGTCGCGGTCTCGGGCTAATTCGCGTCAGCGGCCTTGGCCGGTGTTGGTCAGGTTGGCGCTGACGGGTCCAGCGAACACCGCCTGGACGTAGGGCTTGCCGTTGTAGGCGGCGAAAGCTGCCTGGTCCAGGTCGCCCCCGGTGAAGGCCTGTGCCTGGTTCGGGTCGAACGTGGGCTGCACCGTGCCGGTGACCTGCACGGGCGAACCCGGGGTGAGCGACGTGTTCGCCTTGTCCACGGCCAGCAGTGTTTGGGTCCCGCCGCCCTGAGCCTTGCCGCCCGCGCGGCAAGCGCATGTGACAGCGACCGGGTTTGACACAGCCGCGCACGGGAAACCGTCCGCGAGACGGGGTGTGAAACGAGACAAGGGTGGACATGGACGCGATCACATTTCTGCGCAAGGACCACGTCAAGGTGCTCGCGATGCTCGACGAGTTGGAGCGCGGCCCGGCCAGTAGCCGGTCGGCGACGCCCCAGGACAACGCCGCCCGCAAGCGACTCGTCACCGAGCTGGTGATGGCGGAATCTGCCCATGAGGCGATCGAGGAACAATTCTTCTGGCCGAGCGTGCAGCACTGGCTGGAGGAGGGCCGTCAGCTAGCCCGCCCCGCGTTGGAGCAAGAGCAAGCAGCCAAGCGTGTGTTACAGGAATTGGACAAGCTAGAGCCGGGCAATTCCACGTTTGAGACGCTGCTGCGGCGCATCATCGCCGATGCCCGCGCGCACATCGCTTACGAGGAGCGCGAGGTCTGGCCGGTCGCACAGCGGATAGCCGCCTCCGAACTCGAGGAGCTCGGCAAGAAGATGGCGATCGCGAGGAAGGCGGCGCCTACCCGCCCGCATCCGCATACCCCTCCGAAGCCGGGCGTCCTCAAGACGGCTGGCGTGGCCGCGGCCGCGGTGGACAAGATCCGAGACGCGGTGACCGGCCGCGGCAAGGATTGACACCGCTCGGCATCGACAGGTGCCGGGTCGGTTACTCGGGAGCAACGCCCATCGGTTCGGGGATCACTCCAACAGGTTTGCCCGGGCGGCGAAGCTCTGCGGCGATCCAATCCACCATCACGGCCAGCAGGCAAGAGGTAGCCGCGAGCAGCAATGCGATCTGTGGCCTTTTCCCCATGGCATCCCAATGTAGCCCAGGTGTTCCGAACCGGCGCGTCGGCGACGAGATGCGGCCGGCGCCCCAGCGTGGCCAACGCCGACCGAAGGTCACGGCTGCGCCGGTGTGGGCCACTGCGTAGAGCGCACTGAAGGTGGCCGTGGGATGCAAACGCCAGGCCGGTCCTGCGGTAGGCGGTCGCATTGGGACCACAGCCGGGGTTAGTCAGTGGTGGACCTGAGCGGGACGTCCGGCGCAACTGCGCGGGAGACCGCGCGTAGCGCCAGGATGCCGGAGAGGAACAAACCGAATCCGCCGCCGATGATGAGGGCTGTGGTGGCCCGGTCGAGGTTGGGATTCCAGCCGAAGGGCAGCACGGCGTAAAAGAAGCTTACGACGTCGGAGGCGCTGAACAGTGCTAGTAGGACGCCGAACAGGCCACAGACCATCGGCCCGCTCGGGTGACCCGCGATGGCCAACGCGGGGCCGATCACGGCCAGCGGCCAGGCGGCGATGGCTGGGCCGGCTAAGCCGACGACCATCGCCGGCAAAGGTTGATCTGGTGGTAAAACCACGGTGGATCCCAGCAGGTGCAGGAAATGCCCAGCGGCGATCGCGGCGGTGGCAGTGCCCAGGACCGCAGCGGCCCACCTCCGGCGGATGGCCAGGGCGCCGATCACTGCGGCCACCAGCGCGGCCAACCCAGTGGCCAGCCACCATCGGCCGGCCGGTGGTGGCGGAGGCCACACCTGCTCGCCGTGGATAGACACGGTCTGGCCGCCGACCTGGAGCGGGATGGCCCAGGCGCGCCGGTGGTTGGGTGGGTCCGGCGCTTGGGCCGCGGCGACGATCCGAGGGTCGGACCAGCGGGCGGTAGCGCCGGGTGGCACGGTCGGCTCACGCAGATGGTTGGCGCCCGGCTCGGGGAGCACGTCGACGGTGACACCGGTCTGGTTATCGATTTGCAGGCGAGCCCCGGCCTCGATGACTGTCACCCGCAATCCTGTCACCGGCGGGTCAACCGCGCGGATTTCACAGCGGTTGGTGGATGCCGCGAGCCCGCCGGCATAGTGGGCGGCGGCGATGCCGCTGCTAACCGGCAATACGGCAAGCGCGACAATCAGCACGACGACAGACCGCAATCCCCACCGCGAGGCCATGTGGTCATTGTCCGGCCTCCAGCAAGACACTGTGATGCCCGAGGTGAGTTAATGTTGCTCGCGCACGGCGTCGGCACCCGTACCGATCTCCCCGTCCCGGTCTGGTTGGCCGCCACCGGCGCCGGGCTGGCGGTGCTGATCTCGTTCGGGGCA
>JBHELN010000460.1:0-9853 GCA_046263115.1 Pseudonocardiaceae bacterium
ACCTCGGCCAGCTCATCGAAGACGCGCTGGGCCTGCCCGGCGGTGCCGGATACCTGGTCGCCGAGCACCTCACCATGGTCGGCGAATGCCAGCATGGTGTTCTCCGGCATTGTGTTGACCACCCCGGCAACGACCAGTTCGGTGACGTACTTGGTGTCGGGGTAGGCCGGGTTCTTCACCCCGGTGGACGCCCACAGCGGCCGCTGCGGCCGCGCCCCGGCGTCGCGCAGGCGCGCCCATCGCGGTGTCGCGAACTCCTGCTGGTAGGCCGCATACGCCAGCCGAGCGTTGGCCACTGCGGCCTGCCCGCGCACCGCCAGCGCCGGCTCCGTGCCGATCGCCTCCAACCGCTTGTCCACCTCGGTGTCCACCCGGCTGACGAAGAATGACGCGACCGATGCGATGGAGGTCAGATCATGACCGTTGGCACCGGCCTGCTCCAGACCCGCGAAGAACGCCGCCATCACCTCGCGGTAACGCTCCACCGAGAAGACCAACGTCACGTTGACGCTGATGCCGTCGGCCAGCGCACCGGTGATGGCCGGCAGGCCTTCCGGCGTCGCCGGAATCTTGATCATCAAATTGGGGCGATCCACCGTCTTCCACAGCTCAGCGGCTTGGGCGAGGGTGGCGTCGGTGTCATGCGCCAGCCGGGGATCGACCTCCAGCGACACCCTGCCGTCCAACCCGCCGGTCGTCTCCCACGTTCCGCTGAATACGTCGCAGGCCAGCTGGACGTCCGCGACAGTGATCTCGCGCACTGTCTCCTCGACCGTGGCGCCGCGCGCGGCCAGCGCCTTGATCTGCTCGTCATAGTCTTCCGCGTGCTCCAGCGCGTGGGCGAAGATCGTCGGATTGCTGGTCACCCCGACCACGTGCCGATCGGTGATCAGATCGGCTAGATTTCCCGAGGTGATCCGCTGCCGCGACAGATCGTCCAGCCAGATCGACACGCCCGCCTCAGATAGCGCTTGCAGGGCATCGGTTTTGCTCACAGGGGTACCTCCCGCGGCGGGTCTATTGCTCTATGCGCTTCACATGTTCCAGGCTACGGCGGGCCGCGCCGGCGACCGCTTCGGCGGTGAAGCCGAACTCCCGGAACAGGGTCTGCCAGTCGGCAGACGCGCCGAAATGTTCTATTGAGATCACTTCGCCATGATCGCCGACGAAGCGATGCCAGGGCATCGCGATGCCGGCTTCGACAGCGACCCGGGCCTTCACCGTGGGCGGTAGTACCTGGTCGCGGTAGCCTTGCTCCTGCTCGTCGAACCATTCCATGCACGGCAGGGACACCACCCGGGTTCCGATGCCCTCAGCAGCCAGCATCTGTTGAGCGGTGACGGCGTACTGCACCTCGGATCCGGTGGCTATGAGCAGCACGTCTGGCCACCCGCCGCCGACCTCGGTAGCGGTGTCGGACAGCACATAACCACCGCGAGCGACGCCGGTGGCATCCGTGCCCTCCAGCACCGGCACGCCCTGTCGCGTCAGGCACAGTCCGGTAGGTCGTGTGCCCTTTTCCAGCAGTGCCTTCCACGCGGCTGCGGTCTCGTTCGCATCTGCCGGGCGGACCACATCCAACCCTGGGATGGCCCGTAGTGCGGCGAGGTGTTCGATGGGCTGGTGGGTGGGACCATCCTCGCCCAGGCCGATGGAGTCGTGGGTCCAGATATAGGTGACCGGGGACTTCATCAAGGCGGCCAGCCGCACCGCGGGGCGCATGTAGTCGCTGAAGATAAGGAACGTGCCGCCGTAGGGCCGGGTCGGCCCGTGCAGCGCGATCCCGTTGAGAATCGCGCCCATGGCATGCTCGCGAACCCCGAAGTGCACAGTGCGCCCGTACGGGTGGGCGGTCCACATCTTCGTGGAGGTCTTCTCGGGTCCGAAGGAGTCGGCGCCTTTTATCGTGGTGTTGTTGCTTCCGCCCAGATCGGCGGAACCACCCCACAGCTCCGGCAGCTCCTCGCCAATAGCCGAGAGCACTTCGCCGGATGCCTTGCGGGTCGCAATGCCTTTCTGGTCTGGCTGCCAGGTCGGCAGCTTCTCGGCCCAGCCTGCGGGTAATTCCCGACGGATCAGGCGGTCGAACAGCGCGGCCCTGGATGGGTTGGCCTGCCGCCAGCTGTCAAACGCCTCTTGCCACTTTTCATGCGCGGCCTGTCCCCGGGCAATCACCTGCCGGGTGTGCTCCAGTATTCCGGGCTCGACAACGAAAGACTGTTGCGGGTCGAAGCCGAGGATCTCTTTCACCGCAGCGACCTCGTCATCGCCCAGAGCGGAGCCATGCGCATCGCCGGTGTTCATCTTGTTCGGCGCCGGGTAACCGATTACGGTGCGTAGCACAATCAACGATGGACGGCCAGTCTCCGCTTTAGCTGCTTCGATCGCCTCCAGGATGCCAACGACGTCCTCCCCGCCGTGGACGGTCTGCACATGCCAGCCGTAGGCCTCGTAGCGGGCGCCGGTGTCCTCTGCTAGCGCGATCCTGGTGTCGTCCTCGATGGAGATCTCGTTGGCATCGTAGAAAACGACGAGATTGTTAAGTTCCTGGGTGCCGGCCAGCGAAGACGCTTCAGAGGTGACACCTTCTTGGATATCGCCGTCAGAGGCAATGACGTAGATGTAGTGATCGAACGCGCTTTGACCCTGGGGGGTGTCCGGGTCGAACAAGCCGCGCTCCCGGCGGGCCGCCATGGCCATGCCGACCGCGGCGCCTAGGCCCTGGCCCAACGGGCCGGTGGTGATCTCCACCCCGACGGTGTGCCCGTACTCGGGATGGCCCGGGGTCTTGGAGCCCCAGGTGCGCAGCTGCTTGATGTCCTCCAGCTCCAAACCGTAGCCGGACAGGAACAGCTGCAGATACAGCGTCAAACTGGAGTGGCCGGCGGAAAGCACGAAACGGTCCCGGCCAGTCCAGGCCGGGTCGGTGGGATCGTGTCGCAGCACCCGTTGGAACAGCGTGTAGGCCAATGGCGCCAGGCTCATCGCGGTGCCCGGGTGGCCACTGCCGACGCGTTGCACGGCGTCTGCGGCGAGCACTCGGATGGTGTCCACCGCGCGGGTGTCCACCTCGGTCCAGTCGTCGGGAACGCGGGGGGTGGTGAGCTGGGTCAGATCGTCAATGACGGACACGCTCGTGCTCCTGACTGTGCTCGTTCGGCGCCGCGAGGCTGATGAGCTCCGGCTCGATCTCTGGTCCATACCTACCCTAGCGAGATGGGACCCGCTGTGATCTCCCCCGGCAGAGCGGCCCCGAGGGGGAACGTGCGTCCCCCGCAGTTACCATCGTGAGTACGGGAGTACCCGCCGGATGGGCGTCCAAGCCTGCGAGCCCGGATCCGGCGGTCGGGAGGAGCCAGCGTGAGCGCAGCTTCCCAGACTTTGGGAACGCGGTGAGTAGTACCGTTACGGCTCCCAGCGCATCGCGTCTTCGCCGGCGAGTCGGCGTGTTTCGCGGCTACCTCGCCCTGACCAAGCCGCGAGTCATCGAGCTGCTGCTGGTCACCACCATCCCGGCGATGTTGCTCGCCGCCCGCGGGGTGCCGTCGCTGTGGCTGATCGCGGCCACGTTGGTGGGCGGGAGCATGGCTGCCGGCAGTGCGAACACATTGAACTGTGTCATCGATGCCGACATCGACGCCCAGATGAAACGGACCCGAACGCGGCCGCTGGTCACCCATGAGGTGCCTGTGCGTCATGCACTGATCTTCGGGATCGGGCTGGGGGTCGCGGCGTTCGGCTGGTTGTGGGCCACCACCAACCTGCTCTCCGCCGTGCTGGCGATGGCGACGATCCTGTTTTATGTCTTCGGCTACACCTTGTTGCTCAAACGCCGCACCGCGCAGAACATCATCTGGGGTGGCGCCGCCGGGTGCATGCCGGTGGTGATCGGCTGGTCGGCGGTCACCGGCACGGTGAGTTGGCCCGCGCTCGTGATGTTCGGAGTGATCTTTTTCTGGACGCCGCCGCACACCTGGGCGCTGGCCATGAAATTCCGCGAGGACTACCAGCGCGTGGGAGTGCCGATGCTGCCCGCGGTGGCATCCCCGGTGTCGGTGGCGCGCCGGATCGTGCTGTTCAGCTGGCTGATGGTGGCTTGGAGCCTGCTGCTGGTGCCGGCCACCAGCTGGATCTATGCCGCAGTGGCGGTGCTCGCCGGCGGTTGGTTCGTGACGATGGCGCATCGCCTGCACGCCGCCGTCCGGCGCGGTCTGGCGGTCAATCCCATGCGCCTGTTCCACTTTTCGAATACCTATCTGGCGCTGCTGTTCGTGGCGATCGCGGTCGACTCAGTCCTCGCTTGGCCGCCCCTGCTGCGCTGACCCAACGGGGTCGTCAGGCGTGGGTGGCGGCGCGGGCGCGGGCTTTGGCGGCCTCGGTCTCGCGGTCTTTGGGGGGCGCGCTGGTCACCAGCTCGTTGAGCAGCCGCAGCGAGGCGTCGGCGACCGCATCGACCGCGCGCTGGAACGCTTCTGCGTTCGCCCGAGATGGTTTCGTTGACCCACTGATCTTCCGCACGTATTGCAATGCCGCGCCGTAGACCTCGTCCTGTGTCGCCGGCGGGTCGAAGTTATGCAGTGGGCGGATATTGCGGCACATTCTGGAATCGTAAGCGGACCGGGCGCCGTACCCGAATGGGCGGCGGTCGACCGCGGATCGATACCGAACTCGTCGGTAGCCGGTGAGTTCCAGCCCGCGCCGTCGTCGAAGAGGTATGCGGCGAGCAGACGTTGGCGCTGTGCTGGTGCTCGTCCGCGGCGACGTCGAGCTGGCCGGCTGGTCGCTGGGGCCATGGGACCGTCCAGACCTTGCCGTCGTGGATCAGCTGGCACGGTGCCAACTCGCTGCTCGACGCCTGGGTTGTTCGATCCGCCTGCGGGGTGCCTGCGCGGAGCTGGTGGAGCTGCTGGACCTGGTCGGGCTCGGTGAGCTGGTGAGCGGTCCCGCCGGCCTACGGTTCCAGACGTGCGGGCAGGCCGAAGGCGGCGAACAGTGCAGTGTCGAGGAAGTTGTGATGCCCGACGATCCGGTCCCCTGAGATCTCGATGACCTGCAGGGCCCACGGTCGGTGACCGCCCTGGCCGTCGGGGCGGTAGGAGCCGAAAGCGGCGCAGCCGTTCGCCGCTGTGGGCACCAGACGCGAACCACGGCACCCGCTGCCCTCGCCGAGAAACCACCGGCCCATCTCGACCGGGCCGCGTAACCAGAAGTCGTAGGGCGGCATCGACATGACGGCGTCATCGTGCAGCAGCGTTACCAGCGAGGTGATGTCGTAGCGCTCGAATGCGTCGACGTACCGAGCGAGCAGAGCGCGCTGCTCAGCATCTACCGCGGGTGGGTGCGATACGTCGCGGCTTGCCAGGGTGGCCCGGGCCCGCTGCAGCGCACTGTTGACCGAAGCCACGCTGGTCTCCAGCAGCTCGGCCACCTCGGTGGCCTGCCAGCGCAGCACCTCGCGCAGGATCAGCACCGCTCGCTGCCTGGGCGGAAGGTGCTGAAGGGCAGTGATAAAGGCGAGTCGAACGCCCTCTTTCGACACCGCCAACTCGGCCGGGTCGCCGTCGCCGGGCAGGACGCGGGCATCGGGCATGGGCTGCACCCAGGCGTGCTCGGGAAGCGTCGTGCCGTGGAAGGAATCCGCCGGCGAGGACGGTCCCAGGTCTACCGGTAGGGCCCGGCGCTGGCGCCCGCGCAGCAAGTCGAGGCACACGTTGGTGGCGATGCGGTACAACCACGAACGCACCGCAGACCGCCCCTCGAAGCCGTCCAGCCCCCGCCAGGCCCGCACCATCGTCTCCTGCACCGCGTCCTCGGCCTCAAAAAAAGAGCCGAGCATCCGGTAGCAGTACCCGGTAAGTTCCCGGCGGTGCTGCTCCAGATCATCCGAAGAGATCGCGGTGCGGTCGACGGCAGTCGGTGGAACGGGCACGGCAGCCGATGCTACGCCGGCCGATGAGTTGCTGCCGCGGCGATCGTCGTACCGGTCAATGGCAGCAGCCGCAGATCGATCGACAGGAGTCCAGATGAGCCGGGTACGGCTACTCGTGGGAACCCGCAAGGGCGCATTCGTGCTGACCTCTGACGGGATGCGCCAGCGGTGGAACGTCAGCGGACCGCACTTCGGCGGTTGGGAGATCTACCACGTCGCGGGATCCCCGGTGGAGCCGGCTCGGCTGTACGCCTCCCAATCCAGTGGCTGGTTCGGCCAGCTGATCCAGCGCTCCGACGACGGTGGCGCGAGCTGGCAGCCGGTCGGTAACGAGTTCACCTACGACGGCGTGCCCGGCACCCACCAGTGGTACGACGGCACGCCGCATCCTTGGGAGTTCGCCCGCGTCTGGCATCTCGAACCGTCGCTGACCGACCCGGACACCGTGTACGCCGGAGCGGAGGACGCCGCCCTGTTCCGCACCGTCGACGGCGGGCACACCTGGCAGGAATTCCCCGGGCTGCGCGATCATGACTCGGGTTCCTCCTGGCAGCCGGGTGCCGGCGGGATGTGCCTGCATACCATCGTGCAGCACCCGACCGATGCCGGGCGCATCTTCGTCGCCATCTCGGCTGCCGGCGTGTTCCGCACCGATGACACCGGCAAGACATGGGGCCCGGCGAACCGCGGTCTGCGCTCAGCACAAATCCCGGACCCGACTGCCGAGGTCGGGCACTGCGTGCACCGGCTGGCGATGCACCCATCCCGCCCGGACGTGCTATTCATGCAGAAACACTGGGACGTCATGCGCACCGATGACGCCGGCGAGTCGTGGCAGGAAATCAGCGGTGATTTACCGACCGACTTCGGGTTCGTCATCGACGTGCACGCCCATGAGCCGGACACTATTTACGTCATTCCGATCGCCAACGACTCGGAACATTACCCGCCGGAGGGGAAATTGCGCGTATACCGTAGCCGCGCGGGTGGGCACCAATGGGAGGCGCTCACCAGCGGACTGCCGCAGCGTGACTGCTACGTCAACGTCTTGCGCGACGCGATGGCCGTCGATTTTCTCGATCCGTGCGGGGTTTATTTCGGGACGACCGGTGGCCAGGTCTACGCATCGGCCGACGCGGGGAACAATTGGGCGCCCATCGTCCACGACCTGCCTGCAGTCCTGTCGGTTGAAGCGCAGACGCTGCCATGATCCGCGTCCTGCTCCCGGCGCATTTGCGCGCGCTGGCGCATGTCGAGGGCGAGGTTCCCGTGCACGTTACGGGCCTGGTCACGCAGCGGTCGATCCTTGATGCTCTGGAGACCCGGTATCCGGTGCTGCGCGGGACGATCCGCGACCACATCACGCAGCAGCGCCGAGCTTTCGTGAGGTTCTTCGCCTGCGAGCAGGATCTGTCCCACGAGTCGCCGGACGCCCCGCTGCCGCCCGCGGTCGCGACCGGAGCCGAGCCCTATCTCGTCGTGGGAGCCATGGCGGGCGGCTAGCGTGAGGAGCTGACGAGTGAGCGTTGACGCGCTGTCACCCAGCCCGAACCGCGGCCGCCGGGGAGGGTTGACCCCAGCCAGCGGCATACCGTCGGATGGCGCTGTCGCCGTGCTCGCAACTGTGCCCGCCTGGTGGGCACGCCGGGTGGCGGAAGTCGGGCTGCGCGGCCCGGATTTCGAGGTTGGACACGCCGTCGCCAGTGACGTGCCGATCGGAGTGCGACTGTCCCGGACTGAGCCGCGGATGGATTTGCTCGACGCGACACCCGAGCAGCTCGGCGATGCGTACGTGACCGCCCTCGAGCCGTCCGTTCGCAATCACACCGGCCGCCACTACACCCCGCCCGCGCTGGCCACGGCGTTGTGGGAGCAGGCTCAGGCCACCGCCGGTGGGCGGGTCGACGGTCTGGTGTTCGACCCGGCCTGCGGTGCGGGTGCGCTGCTGTTTGCGCCCCTGCGATCGTGGCTGCGCGCCTGCACTCAGCTTGAGATGGTGGCTGGGCCGTCTAGCGCGGTAGGTGGTTGTGATCTGGACGAGGCGGCGGTGTGGTTGGGCAACGTCGCGCTGGCCTCGGTCCTACTGCCCTGGTGGGCGCAGCTAGGCTCAGCGCGGCAGCAGCGCCCAGGCCCGCTGCCAGCGCTGCTGCACGTCGGTGACGGCTTGGCGCCGCACGCACCAGTGGCCGCCGCGGTGCTGATGAACCCGCCCTACGGCCGCATCCGTCTCGACGATCACGAGCGGCTGCGCTGGGCACATGCCGTGTACGGCCATGCCAACCGGTACGCGTTGTTCATGGCCGCCGGAACTGCGCAGCTCAAGCCTGGTGGGGTACTCGCGGCGCTGGTGCCCGCAGGCTGGTTGGGCGGCTGCTACTTCCAGCGGTTGCGAGCGCACCTCGCAGCCGCTGCTCCATTGGACCAGGTCACCTACGTGCGCGAGCGCACCGCGGTCTTCTCCACCGGGGTCCTCCAGGAAACGGTGTTGGCCAGTTTCGTGCGCGGCGCGGCGCCGCGTGAGGTTCGCTGTGCCGCCCTTGCCGCGAACGGGCAGCCGGCCCGGGCGTGTATCGGTTCGGCGCTCCCACCGGCGCGGCCCGACCTGCCCTGGCCGCTGCCGCGTGAGGTGTCCGACGTGCCGCTGCTGCGCCGTGCCTTGACCCTGCACGCCCGGCTGCCCGACTACGGCTGGAGAGTCAGCACCGGCCCGCTGGTGTGGAACCGCGCCAAGGACCGCATCTCAGCTCGCCGCCGTGACGCCAGCGTCAACATCGTGTGGGCGGCCGACCTGGAGGGCGGCAGGCTCCGGCGCGCGCCAATCCGTCAGCCGCAGCGGTGGCTTGCGCTGCGCCCAGGCGACGACCGTGCGCTCCTCCTGGACCGCCCCGCGGTGCTGGTGGCGCGCACGACCGCGCCGGAACAACCACGGCGCCTCGTCGCCGCCGAGCTCGACGCAGGTTGTGTCGCGCAGTGGGGTGGCCGTGTCGTCGTGGAGAATCACGTCAACGTACTGACGTGCCTCGATTCGCAGTCCCCGCTCACTGCCCGGCTGTTGATGTCGTTACTGAATTCAGCTGCCTTGGACCGGCTGTACCGGTGCCTGACCGGGTCGGTGGCGGTGTCGGCCTACGAGTTGTCCGCGATGCCGCTGCCGGACCGCGCCACCCTGCTGGACTGGGCGCGCCACGATGACGCCACCGTTGCCCAAGAGATCGACACCTACTACCGATCGGATGACGTCAAACCATGGCCCGGTAGTGATCCCGCAACGTGATGATCTCCATACGGCGGGCCGAGGTGAGGTAGTCGGGTGAGCCGAGATCTATGCTCCCGAACCGGTCGGCTGGATCGACGCCGATGGCGCGCAGGAAAGCCTCGCTGCGTTGGGAAACGCTGCCCTGACTGATGCCGAAGAAGTGCATGAGGTCCTTGACCGGCATTGCGGGGCTGAATAGGTCGTTGGCCTTGCCGATGATCCAACAGATCGCTCCGGCGGCGGTCTCCGCTCGGCCGCGGCGACGGAAGATCTCCGGGTCCTCGGCGGCGGCGCGGCCCAGCACCCGCCGGCATGCCGTGCGGTACTCCACGTCGAGCCGCTCGTCGCAGCAGCGGTCGAGCAGCGCGAGTACCTCAGCCACCCGATGATGGATGTCGCCTGGGATGGGCTCCCAGTCAAAGGATTCGTCGGGCAACGGGGTGTCGTCGAGCGCCGCCAGGGCGTCCTCGCCGCCGACTGCGCGACGCAGCGAATCAAGCATGATCTCGCCGACGCCGGGCAGCTGAACCTCAGAATCCGGCCATGGGCCGTCAGGATGCAACGCGCCCATCGCGGCCAGCAGCGCGGCCGGCCCCTGCGGCCGCGGTGCGGCGATGATCTGCTGGTACTTGGGCTCGTACTCATCGACTGCGGCGAGGGTCTCGTCG
>JBHELN010000461.1:0-3899 GCA_046263115.1 Pseudonocardiaceae bacterium
GCCGTATTCGAAGCCCAGCGCGGCGAATTCCGACAGTGCCGAATCGTAGGCCAGGAACTTCGCCTGGTCCGGCGAAAGGTTCATCAGCGGCGTGTACTCGGCTCCGGTCTTGCGGTCGATCAGTACCGAGTGCCGTTGTACGAAGGTGCCACGCCGGGTGTCCTGACCGGAAAGCCGCACCATGCGGCCGTCCAGGCACACCGAACCGAGTGCGAGCAGCTCGGCGAAGGCCCAGTCGATGCCACCCTCGCGAGCCATTTTCGCGCGTTTTTCCAGCACCGGCCTGACACGCGGATGCGGGGTGAAACCTTCGGGCAGGTCGACGTGCGCATCGGCGATCCGTTCGACGACGCTGATATCGACCCCGGTGTCCAGCCCAGCCGGCACGAGCTGCTCGGCCTCCACCGACTCGCTGGGCGCCGCAGCACGCTTCTCCAGCTCGCGCACTTCGTTGAAGACGTGCTCAAGCTGCTGCGCGTAGTCTTTCAGCGCGCGCTCGGCCTCCTCCATGGATATGTCCCCACGGCCGATCAGCGCCGCGGTATAACCCTTGCGGACCGATCGTTTGCTGTCGATGATGTCGTACATCTTCGGTTGCGTCATCGACGGGTCGTCGCCTTCGTTATGGCCCCGGCGGCGGTAACAGATCATGTCGATCACGACGTCTTTGCGGAAGGCTTGGCGGTAATCCACCGCAAGCTTGGCCACCCAGACACAGGATTCGGGATCGTCGCCATTGACGTGGAACACCGGCGCGCCGATCGTCTTGGCCACGTCGGTGGGGTACTCGCTGGACCGCGCATATTGCGGCGCGGTGGTGAATCCCACTTGATTGTTCACGATCACGTGTACGGTGCCGCCGGTGCGGTACCCGCGCAGTTGCGACAGGTTGAGTGTTTCGGCCACCACACCCTGCCCGGCGAAGGCGGCGTCGCCGTGTAGCGCGACCGGCAGCACGGTGAAACCTTCCGGCCCCTTATCGATGAGGTCCTGCTTGGCCCGGGCGATGCCTTCCAGCACCGGGTCCACGGCTTCCAGGTGCGACGGGTTCGAGATCAGCGACACCTTCGTCTCGCCGTCACCGAACATCCGGTAGTACTTGCCCTCGGCGCCCAGGTGGTACTTGACATCGCCGGAACCGTGTGCCTGGCCGGGGTCCAGGTTGCCCTCGAACTCGCGGAAGATCTGCGAGTACGGCTTGCCCACCACGTTGGCCAGCACGTTGAGCCGGCCGCGGTGCGGCATGCCGAGCACCACTTCGTCGAGACCGTATTCGGCGGCCTTGTCGAGCACGGCGTCCAGCAGCGGGATCACCGTTTCGGCGCCCTCCAGCGAGAACCGCTTCTGGCCGACGTACTTGGTCTGCAGGAAAGTTTCGAACGACTCCGCGGCGTTGAGCTTGGACAGGATGTACTTCTGTTCGGCGCGGCTGGGTTTGGCGTGCACCCGCTCCACACGTTCCTGCAGCCACCTCCGCTCGTCGGGTGCGGAGATGTGCATGTACTCGACACCGATGTAGCGGCAGTAAGCGTCGCGCAGCACGCCCAGGACGTCACGCAGCCGCATGTACGAGCGCCCGGCGAAGCCACCGACGGCGAATTCCCGGTCCAGGTCCCACAGCGTGAGGCCGTGGCTGAGCACGTCGAGGTCGGGGTGTTTGCGCTGCCGGTAGTTCAGCGGGTCGGTATCGGCCATCAGGTGCCCACGGGTGCGGAACGCGTCGATCAATTCGAGCACCCGGGCGGTCTTGTCGACCGCGCCCTCAGGAATGTCCTGCACCCACCGCACCGGCTCGTAGGGGATTCGCAGCGAGGCGAAAATGCCGTCGTAGAAGCCGTCTTCGCCGAGCAGCAGTTCGTGCACCCGGCGCAGGAACTCGCCGGACTCGGCGCCCTGGATGATGCGGTGGTCGTAGGTGGACGTCAACGTGATGATCTTGCTGATCGCCATGTCCGCGAGTGCCTGGTCGCTGGCGCCTTGGAAGGCGGCCGGGTACTCCATCGCGCCGACGCCGATGATCGCGCCTTGCCCGGACATCAACCGGGGCACCGAGTGGTTGGTGCCGATGGTTCCCGGGTTGGTCAGCGAGATCGTGGTGGCCGCGAGGTCCTCAGCGTTGAGCCTGCTCTCGCGGGCCTTGCGGATGACATCCTCGTAGGCCTGCCAGAACTGGGCGAACGTCATCGCCTCGCAGCCCTTGATCGACGCGACGACGAGGCTGCGGCCCTTGGCGGTCTTGAGGTCGATGGCCAGACCCAGGTTGACGTGCTCGGGCGCCACGACTGCGGGTTTGCCGTGCTCGTCGGTGGTGAAGTGGCGGTTGAGCTGCGGGTAGTCGATGAGCGCCCGCACCACCGCGTAGCCGATCAGGTGGGTGAAGCTGACCTTCCCGCCACGAGTCCGCCGGAGGTGGTTGTTGATCACAATGCGGTTGTCGACGAGCAGCTTCGCCGGCACCGCACGCACGCTGGTCGCCGTCGGAAGCTCCAGCGAGCTTTCCATGTTCGCCACCACGCGGGCCGCTGCGCCGCGTAGCGGCGTGGTGGCGTCGTGCAGGTTGTCGGCCCGCGCTAATCCTGCTGCTGCGGTCTGCCTGTTGCTGGTGTGCGGCGCGGCGCCGTTATCGCCGGGTGGCTGATAGTCGGCGAAGAAGTCATGCCAGGAGGAGTCGACCGCCGAGGGATCGGCGAGGAACTGTTCGTACATCTCCTCGACGAGCCACTCGTTGGGGCCGAACTGCACGGGGGGGTCGCTACGGGACACTGCTGGACGTCGCCTCTATCCGTTCTGTGCGGGTCTGCTCAGGGTCACTGAGGTTCAGGATCACTGAGGCTGCCATCCAGGCTAGTACCCGTTCCCGCGGACAAGATGTACGGCGACGCGCGGCGCGTCGGCGAACGGTTGATCGGTGAAGCTGTGCCTTTTCATGCAGACCTGCACGGTCATGGCAGGAGTGCCGGCGACCACCGCTGCGACTATCGACACAGTCAGCACCAACTAGGCGGCGACGGTGCCATCTGGTGAGCCGACGGCCCACAGGTGGGCGTAGGGGCCGCCGGCGGCGAGCAGCTCGGGATGTCGGCCCTGCTCCACGATCCGGCCGCCGTCGAGCACCACGATCCGGTCGGCTTTGGCCGCGGTGGCCAGCCGGTGAGCGATCACGACGGTGGTGCGGGGTGCGGCGAGCCGGTCGGCGGCGGCCAGCACCGCCGACTCGGTGGCCGGATCCAGGGCCGCGGTGGCCTCGTCGAGCAACAGCAGGTCGGGATCGACCAGCTCGGCGCGGGCCAACGCGATCAGTTGCCGCTGGCCGGCCGACAGGCCCTGCCCCCGCTCACCGACCGGCTGGCGGAACCCGTGCGGGAGTGCGGCGATGGCCTCCAGCGCGCCGACCCGCCGGGCCGCTGCCTCCACCTCCGCAGGGGATGCGCCCGGCACGCCGTAGCTGATGTTGTCGGCGATGTCCCCGCTGAACAGGTGTGCCTCTTGCGGGACCACGCCCAGCCGGTGATGAAAAGCCGCGGGTTCGAAACGACGCACGTCCACGCCGTCGATAAGCACGGTTCCGGCTGTCGGGTCGTAAAACCTCGCCAACAGCTTCACGATGGTGGACTTGCCGGCTCCGGTGGCCCCCACCAGGGCGACGGTCTCTCCGGGCGCAATGTGCAGTGACACTCCGGCCAGCGCGGGTGATACCGAGCCGGGGTAGCTGAAGGAGACATCCCGCAGGTCCACCTCGCCGCGCAGCCGCGCCGGCACCGCTACCGCGTCGGCGCCCGGGGCCGGCACCGAAATCGGCGTGTCCAGCAGCTCCCGGATGCGCCGCAGCCCGACTGCGGCCTGCTGGTAGCCGTCGAAAACCTGGGACAGCTGCTGCACCGGCGCGAAGAAAAGCCCCA